>NZ_JABXHF010000034.1:0-41202 GCF_013393565.1 Virgibacillus sp. | reverse complement strand
CGAACGCGAGTTGTATTTGACATGCTAATTTCCCTCCCTCCGAAGCACAAAACAGATTGTACTAGCATATGACTTTCAATTCACATGCTTTTTAAAGTATAATATAATCCTTTATTTTGGTCAACTGATTGTTTCCAAATAACCATTAATTTATACATATTAATATGTGCTATCTCCTTGTTCATCGTTTAAAATAGCTACACCAGCGCTTGCACCAATTCTTGTTGCACCTGCTTCTATCATTGCTTTCGTTGTTGCTAAATCGCGAACTCCACCAGAAGCCTTTACTCCCATATCTGGGCCTACAGTTTCTCGCATTAATCGAATATCTTCCACAGTTGCTCCGCCACCGGAAAAACCTGTCGATGTTTTAACAAAGTCAGCCTTTGCTTGTTTTGCTAGTTGACAAGCAATTACCTTTTCGTCATCTTTTAACAAAGATGATTCAATAATAACCTTCGTAAGGGCTTTGCCATTTGCTGCTTGTACAACTGCTTCAATGTCATTTAAAACTGTTTGCTTGTCTCCCGATTTTAAAGCACCAATATTAATAACCATGTCTACTTCTGTAGCTCCATCTTCAATGGCTTTATTTGTCTCTGCCACTTTACAAGATGTTGTAGTTGCTCCTAATGGGAAGCCAATAACGGTGCAAACTTTTACTTGAGTTGCTTTTAACTCATTATAACAGTAAGCAACCCAATATGGATTTACACAGACAGATGCAAAATGATGCTCCTTCGCTTCTTTTACAATTTGAGCTATTTTTTCTTTTGTAGTCTCAGGCTTTAATTGCGTATGATCAATGTACTTTGCTAAATTTTTCAATTATATTCTTCCCTTCTTTTCTTAGTTGTACGTACCTCTTCACTAATATAGCATTATTTGTGCAAGAAATCTATTAATGACTTGAAACTGCTTTCTCTTTTCATATTTTTGTTATATTTAATACGTTACATACTTTATTCCTAAGCATTTATTAAATAGAAAAGTTTATGAGTAAAACAAAAATCAGCAACAAGAGCAAAAACTTTCAAGGTTTTGTTCTTGTTGCTGGAATGTTGCAATTAATGTGAGACTACTTCATCATATGCAATTTCATCTAACACTTTGACAAATGTTGCCTGATTGAGCGGGTAACCTGCTTTTGTAATTTTTACACGCACAAGTTTTCCAATCATATCTGGTGTACCAGAAAAAGCGACTTTTAAATAGTTATCTGTATAGCCGATTAATTGATTTGGATGTTCCTCATCATGTGAATGTTCTTCCGGTATTACTTCTAGCACTTCATTTTCATAATTTTCCGCATATGCTTTAGCTAACTGCTCCGATAATTCGATTAATTGATGAACGCGGTTGTTTTTTACTTCATCATCAACTTGATTTTCCATTCTTGCAGCTGGTGTCCCTGTTCTTCGAGAGTAAGGAAAAACATGCAATTCGGAAAAACCAATTTCTTTAATAAAATCATATGTTTCTTGAAATTCTTCATTTGTTTCCCCTGGAAAGCCGACAATAACATCCGACGTTATCGCTAAACCAGGCAGCGCCTTCTTCAAATTCATGACTTTTTCTTTATAGTAAGAACTTGAATATTTTCTACGCATTCTTTCTAAAACAGAGTCCGAGCCTGATTGTAATGGGATATGCAAATGGCTAACGACTTTCTCAGATTTATCCAACACTTCTATCACTTCATCCGTGATTTGACTAGCTTCAATGGATGAAATACGAATTCGTTTTAATCCATTAACTTTTGTTTCTAAATCACGTAGGAGCATGGCAAAATTATAGTCTTTCATATCTTCTCCATATCCTGCCGTATGAATACCAGTTAATACAATTTCTTTATATCCTGCATTTACAAGCTTTTGCGCTTGTTCAAGGACATTTTGTGGATCCCTTGAGCGTAAGAGCCCACGTGACCAGGGAATAATACAGAAAGTACAGAAGTTATTACATCCTTCTTGTATTTTCAAGGAAGCTCTAGTACGATCGGAAAAGTCAGGTACATCCATTTCTTCAAAGACTCTATTCTTCATTATATTAGAAACGCCATTTACTGGTTCTTTTGACTTTTTATGTTGTTCAATATAATGGATCATATGTTTCCGATCCTGTGTACCCACAACTACATCTACCCCGGGAATTTCCATTATTTCTCCTGGAGAAGTTTGTGCATAACAACCAGTAACACAAACAACAGCGTCTGGGTTTTTTCGAATAGCTCTACGTATAATCTGTCTACTTTTCTTATCCCCTGTATTTGTAACCGTGCATGTATTAATCACATATACATCAGAATTACGATCAAAATCAACTCTCTCATAACCCTGTTCCTTAAACATGTTCCATATACCTTCTGTTTCATAATGGTTTACTTTGCAACCCAATGTATGAAAAGCTACGGTTGGCATCATGAACACCTCATTTCTTCAAAGTGGTACGAAATACTCGCTAATGTATATAAAGCAGCAGTTTCTGCTCTTAAAATTCTTGGTCCAAGTCGTACTGGTTTAAATTTATTTTCTTTTAGTATAACCGCTTCTTCATTTGAAAAACCACCTTCAGGACCAATGCAAATAAGTATACTTTGCCTATTTTGAATTCTTTGCAACACAGACCCTAAGGATTGATAGCGATCAGACTTAGCCTCTTCTTCATAAGCAAATAACATGACATCAAACTTCTTTCCAACTTCAATTACTTCGTTAAGTCCCTTACAAGGTTCCACACCAGGGATCTTGTTCCGGTGACTTTGTTCACTTGCCTCTTTAACAATTTTATGCCATCGCTTTAATTTCTTATCTTTCCGCTTCTCATCCCATTTTACAATGGAACGAGCTGCTTGAAAAGGCAAAAAACAATTTGCCCCTAGTTCCGTCCCTTTTTGCAAAACCCATTCCAATTTATCACTTTTTGGCAATGCTTGAGCAATTGCGACATTTACTGGTAATTCCGTATGATCATTTAACCAACTGACAATGTCAGCATATACTACCTGATTATCTAAGATTGTAATCTTACAAATAGCAGCTTGTCCATCAGGATGATTGCAAATAATTTCATCTCCTGTTTGAAATCGCATAACACGCATAATATGATGCGCATCATCCCCAGTAATCTTAATGGTTTTATCAGCCCATGTATGTGCAGGTACAAAATATCGCTGCAATAGTTTCACCTTCTTCTACTCATAACTAGGTTTACGTGCAACAAGCGAAACCCAATCTTCTAATTCATTGGTTTGAATTATTTCAAACCCTTGCTGCTCCAAATGATCCTTGACGAATTGTTTTTTAGCCTGCGTAATACCCGAGGTAATGAAATGACCTCCAGGTTTTAGTTGGCTCCATGCTTTTTCAACAAATCGTACTATTACTTCCGCTAAGATATTAGAAACGATCAGATCTGCTTCTACTGTAACATGGTCTAATAAATTTTTTTGTTTAGCAGTAATTTTCATTGCTAAATTGTTTAATTTAGCGTTTAACATCGTACTATTTACGGCAACATCATCTAGATCAAACGCATAGACATGGTTAGCACCTAATAAAGCAGCTGTAATACTTAAGACACCTGACCCTGAACCGACATCTATTACTGTATCATTTTCCTTTAGGAACTGTTCCAACGCTTGAATACTTAGTACTGTTGTCGGATGGGTTCCTGTACCAAAAGCCATACCTGGATCCAATTCAATAATCATTTCATCTGTATCTACAGGTTGATATGCTTCCCACGTTGGTTTTATCGTAATTCGTTTTGATATTTTCACAGGCTTATAATACTTTTTCCAAGCAGTTGCCCATTCTTCTTCATGAACTTCACTTAATGTGATTTGATTTCTGCCTAAATCAATATCGTATAACATTAAATTATTTATGGCCTGTTTAATTTCTTCTACCGTCTCACCGAGAAAACTATTCATAGGAAGATAAGCTTTTATATAAACCCCTTCATCAGGATATTGTTCTGGGTCTAATTCATATACTTCTCCAAATGTGGAGGTGTGCTCCCTTACTAAATCCATCGCATCTTCAATCACCAGACCACTAGCTCCGTTTTCATGTAAAATGTTCGATATTGGTTCAATTGCTTCATTTGTAGTATGGATACAAAGCTCTGACCACTTCATATGGATACACCCTTTTCTTATTAGAAAAACGAAGGCTCGTCATCAAGTCTTTATGTCGATAAACTGCCGTCGTTTTGCTTATACTATACCCCTGAAAAATTTATACTTTTCTATAGTGTTAAAAGGAAACTAGGCTTTTGCCTCGTTTCCTATTGAAAATAACAGTATTGCCTAACCCATTTGAACTATTTCACTGCTACAATGTAACATATCTATATTACATATAGTGTGTGGAAGCAAACAGCTATTCACTTTTAAATGCCTTTTTAAAACGTTCAAATAAAGAACTATCTTGTTCATCTGCCGCTTCATTACCACCGATTTGATTAAATTCACGCAATAATTCCTTTTGACGATCTGTCAATTTCGTCGGTGTTATTATTTTCACTTTAATATGCTGATCTCCATGACCGTAACCCCTCACATTTGGTGCACCTTTGCCTTTTAAACGAAAAATTTTGCCCGATTGGGTTCCAGCAGGTATCTTAAGCTTCACTTTTCCATGCACAGTTGGCACTTCTACTTCATCACCAAGAGCAGCTTGTGCAAAAGTTAAAGGTAGCTCGCAATATATATCGTCGCCTTCTCTGCTGAAGAAATCATGTGGTTTAATTTGTACAACAACAAATAAATCGCCTGGAGGGCCACCATTAACTCCCGCTTCTCCTTTTCCTGACACGCGAATTTGTTGCCCCTCATCTATTCCAGCTGGTATTGAAATATGAATGGTACGACGTTTCTTGACTCTTCCAGCACCGCCACATGTAGTACACTTGTCTGGAATAATTTTACCTGATCCATTGCAATGATGACACACTCTACGATTAACTACCTTACCGAACGGCGTATTCTGTTCCATATTCAATTGACCTGATCCATTACAATGTGAACAAGTTTTTGCCTTTGTTCCAGGCTTAGCTCCTGTACCTGTACAAGTATCGCATGTTTCCTCTTTTGGAATGGTGATATCTGCTTCTTTTCCAAAAATAGCTTCTTCAAAATCTAATTGCATCGTATATTGCAAATCGGCGCCTTGTTGAGGGGCATTTGGGTCTCTTCTTCGACCTCCACCACCGAAAAACATATCAAATATATCACCAAAACCACCACCGAAATCTTGCGCACCGCCAAAACCACCAAAACCTTGGCTTTGTGGTCCGGCATGACCAAATTGATCATATTGAGATCTTTTTTGGTCATCACTTAATACTTCATAAGCTTCTTTTGCTTCTTTAAATTTATCCGCAGCGTCTGCTTCTTTATTTACATCTGGATGGTATTTTCTTGCTAATTTACGATACGCTTTTTTTATCTCATCCTTAGACGCTCCTTTTTCAACTCCAAGGATTTCATAATAGTCTCGTTTACTCACTTGATCACTCTCCCCGTTACACACTTTTGCATAACTTTTATCTTACCATCATCTATATGCGTGTGCAAATATACGCATATAGATAAACGTGTAAAAAGTCAAAGCCAAGAGAATCCTGACTTTGACTTTTATAGTACCAAATAGATGTAGAGCTAACATCTACTCTCTCATTCATTTTTCCGTTCTTCGTACTTATTTTTTATCTTTGTCTTCTTCATCGTCTACTTCTTGGTATTCTGCATCCACAACATCATCATCGCCACTATTTGACTCTTGTGAACCTTGTTGAGCTTGTTGTTCTTGTGCCATTTGCTCATACAATTTAACAGAAAGCTGTTGCACTTGTTCTTGTAAAGCTTCTTTCTTTTCTTTGATCTTATCCATATCATCAGCTTCAAGTGCAGATTTCAACTCTTCTTTAGCAGCTTCTGCTTTTTGTTTTTCTTCCTCAGAGACTTTATCACCAAGATCTTTAATTGTTTTATCCGTTGTAAAGATTAGTTGATCAGCTTCATTACGCAATTCAATTTCTTCACGACGTTTCTTATCTTCTTCTGCATTTTCTTCCGCTTCTTTTACCATTTTATCTACTTCTTCATCAGAAAGACCAGAAGAAGATTTAATGGTAATGGACTGTTCTTTATTCGTACCTAAATCTTTAGCGCGGACGTTAACAATACCATTTGCATCAATATCAAAAGTTACTTCTATTTGTGGAACTCCACGTGGTGCTGGTGGAATGTCAGTTAATTGGAAACGACCCAACGTCTTGTTATCAGCTGCCATCTCACGTTCACCTTGCAATACATGAATATCAACGGCTGTTTGGTTATCAGCTGCTGTTGAAAAAACTTGTGAGTGACTTGTCGGAATGGTTGTATTTCGTTCAATAAGTTTAGTTGTTACACCACCCATTGTTTCAATACCTAAAGAAAGTGGCGTTACGTCTAATAATACAACATCTTTTACATCACCTTGCAGAACGCCACCTTGAATAGCTGCACCAAGCGCAACAACTTCATCTGGGTTTACCCCTTTAGATGGTTCTTTACCAATGACACGTTTAATAGCTTCTTGAACAGCTGGAATTCTTGTAGAACCACCAACTAAAATAACTTTGTCAATATCATTAGCTGTGTAATCTGCATCTGATAAAGCTTTGCGAGTAGGAACCATCGTACGCTCAACAAGATCAGAAGAGAGTTCTTCAAATTTCGCTCTTGTTAAAGTCATTTCTAAGTGTAGAGGTCCAGCCTCACCCGCTGTAATAAACGGTAAAGAGATTTGTGTTTGTGATACTCCAGATAGTTCTTTTTTCGCTTTTTCAGCGGCATCTTTCAAACGTTGTGTAGCCATTTTATCCTTGGATAAATCAATGCCATTTTCTTTCTTAAATTCTTGTACCATATGGTCAATGATAACTTGGTCAAAATCGTCACCACCTAGACGATTATCTCCAGCTGTAGAAACAACTTCAAATGTACCGTCACCAATATCTAAGATAGATACGTCAAATGTTCCTCCACCTAGATCATATACTAAAATTGTTTGATCTTCATTTTCTTTATCAATTCCATATGCTAAAGCTGCTGCTGTAGGTTCGTTAATAATCCGCTCAACTTCCAAACCTGCAATCTTACCAGCATCTTTAGTAGCGTGACGTTCTGCATCATTAAAGTATGCTGGAACTGTAATAACAGCCTTTTCTACTTTTTCTCCAATATAATCTTCTGCATAAGACTTAAGTTGTTGAAGTACAATAGCTGAAACTTCTTGTAGTGTATATTCTTTATCTTCAATTTTTACCTTGTAATCTGTGCCCATATGACGTTTAATAGATTGGATAGTATTTGGGTTGGTAATTGCCTGACGCTTTGCAACTTCCCCAACTTGTCTCTCCCCATTTTTAAACGCTACAACAGAAGGCGTTGTCCGGTTCCCTTCAGGGTTTGGGATAACAACAGATTCGCCACCTTCCATTACTGCGACACAAGAGTTTGTTGTACCTAAGTCAATACCAATTATTTTACTCATTGTCATTTCCTCCTTAGCTAGCAAGACGATTATTTATTTACTTTTACCATTGCTGGTCGAATAACACGATCTTTTAATTTATAGCCTTTTTGCAATTCTTCTACAACGATATTTGATGGCTTATCTTCAGCTTCTATTTGCATAACAGCATGATGTACATTTGGATCAAATTCTTCCCCAACAGCTGTAATTTCTTCAGCGCCTTGTGAAGCTAGTGCATCTTTTATTTGCTTATAAACCATCGATATACCATCAATTATACTTGCAGTGTCTTCTGTTTTTTCAACTTGTAAGGCACGCTCGAAGTTATCTAAAGCAGGTAGTAATTCTTGAATTAAATCCTGTGATTGATATTTACGAGCTGCTTCACGCTCTTTGACCGTGCGCTTTTTGAAATTATCATATTCAGCTTGAACACGAAGTAACTTTTGATAAAGTTCCTCTTTTTCTGCTTGAAGTGCTTTTAATTTTGATTGTAGTTCTGCATCTGCGTCACTGTCATTCGCTTCGTCTGTATCATCTTTATCTAATACTTCTACAGATTCCACTGCTTCTTCTTCCACTACTTCTTCCTGTTTATCATCATTTTCAGTAGCGGTATTTGTATTTTTTTCCTGTTCCTCCACGCCTGACACCTCCATTTTAAACTAACCATCATACACTATAACACGTTCTAGACTTAGAACGAAACAATAGGGGCTCATTATTTTTTCTTTCCTGACGACGCTTTATTAGTACAACTTAGCTTATCACCAATGATTGATGGCGAAAAAACTGATACAAAGGACGCAGAGCCATCACAGCTTCCTAACGTGTAAGTTAATCTTCATCTTTATACCTCGTGTACAATACGTCTGTCATTTCATTCGAAAGGATACTTAATAATGAAATTACTTTGCGATATTCCATTCTCGTTGGCCCAAGTAATGCGATTGTCCCCATTTGCCCTTCTCCTAAATGATAAGCGGCCGTAATTAAACTTAAATCTTTTATCGCTGCAACATCATTTTCTTTTCCGATAGATACTTTAATGCCTTCGCTAGATTGCTTTAATAAATTCACTATCTCATCTTCATTTTCAATCATGGAGTAAAAAGCTCGTATCTTATCAACATCATTAAACTCTGGCTGCATTAACATATTAGATTTTCCGCCTATATATAATTTGACAGGATGATCTTGTAAGAATGCTCCCTTTAAATGTTGATAGGAGTTATTTAAATCGGAAACATACTTCTGCATCATCGCAGCAATTTCCGCATTAAATTTTTCAGCCAACTGCAAAATTGGAACACCATGCAACTGATCATTTAAAATATTTACCATTTTCTCTAGATCTGAACTATCTATTTCTTCTGGAATTGAAAATGCACGATGTTCTACATGACCTGTATTTGTAACGAGTATCGCTACGGCGGTATTGACTGACAAAGAAATAATTTGAATTTGTTTCAGTTTTGTTTCAAAGATTTCAGGCCCCAGTATGATGGAAGTATAGTTGGTCAACTTTGATAATACTTCTGCAGACATTTGTACAATTTGTTCAAATTCAAAAAAACCATCCTGAATCATGTGTTTAATTACATTGCCTTCTTGATGTAGGATATTTGGTGAAATGAGATGGTCCACATAATAACGATATCCTTTTTCAGAAGGAATGCGTCCTGATGAAGAATGAGTTTTCTCAAGAAATCCCAGATCTTCTAAATCTGCCATTTCATTACGAATGGTCGCAGCACTATATGGAATCACTTCTTTCTTGGCAATAGCACGTGAGCCAACTGGATGTGCCGACTCGATGAAATCATCAATTATGACTTGTAAAATTAATAACTGCCTTTCTGTTAACATGATGATCACCTCTGTTAGCACTCATTGCTTTCGAGTGCTAATGCTAATAATAAATTATCAAATCCACATTTTTTTGTCAATAAAATGGCATGAAAGGAATTAGAAATCTTTTTAATGAAGCAACCATGTTTAGATAGGAAATTATTCTCTTTCTACTACTCATACAAACAACAGTGCCAATATACAACGCATTATTTTAGCCATAACATATCTTCAACTTTGCTTCATCTTATCATTTTCATCATAAATAGCCTGTGTATATACATTTACTACACAGGCTATTTTGTATCTATTCAAATAACCAGATCGTCTAACAAAAATCTTTCAAATACTTCATTAGCTACTATTTTACCTTCTTCTGATAATGCTATTTGGTCTTCTCGCTCTAGTAACCATCCACGTTGTACAAGTTCTTCAATAGATGGACGATATATTTTATCCATAGATACACCAAATTTATCTGTAAACTGACGTTTGCTTACCCCTTCCATTCTACGTAGACCGAGAAACATTTCTTCTTCTATTTGCTCTTTTTTCCCAATTTTATCTACATGTAAAACAGGTTTCCCATCATTGTTAACTTGTTTAATGTAAGCCGGTAAAGGTCGAATATTACCATATCGCTTGCCAGGTAGATAACCGTATGCTCCTGCCCCAAACCCATAATAAAAGTTATTATTCCAATATGTCAAATTATGTTTGCTTTCAAAACCTTGTTTAGCAAAATTACTAATTTCATACTGGTATAAGCCGTTTTTCGCCGCAGTTGTTTTTAAAATATCATACATTTTTACCTCGTCTTCTTGAGGTGGTCGAGGGAGATTGCCTTTTTTATAACGCTGATAAAAAACCGTTTTAGGTTCAATTTGCAAAGCATATGTTGAAAGATGTGGCAAATCTAAGTTCATGGCCTTTGTTAATGAGTCTTTAAAATGGGCAACTGTTTGATTCGGAAGTGCATATATCAAGTCAGTACTGATGTTATGAATTCCATAATCTTGTAATAATGAGACGGTATCGTACACATCTTTTACAGTGTGAATTCTTCCAAGTGTCTTTAACATCTCATTATCAAACACTTGGACACCAAGTGAAACTCGATTCACCCCATAGGTACTTAGCAAAGCAACCTTCTCCTTGCTGAAATCTCCAGGGTTTGCTTCAATGGTAAATTCTTCACATTCATGAAGATCGAATGTTTCTGCAATATGACGGAGAACAGCCTCTAACTGTGGAACGGTTAAAGCAGTAGGCGTTCCACCTCCGATAAAAATCGTCTTTACTTTCTTTTCTTTTTCAACGTAGGTAGACATTTCTTTTTTTAACGCATCAACATAATCATTTGCCAATTGTTCATTATAAAAAAACTTCGTAAAATCACAGTAATGACATATTTGTTGGCAAAATGGGATATGGATATAGACAGAATGTATTGGTATCATAAAATGCTCCTTCTTTAAAATCAAAATAGCATTGCTTACATGAAAATTGAGCTAAATACGCGTTACTATGATTTTATTTCTAACATAGTGCGAATTCTTCAATCGAACTAGCAATAAAAACGATAAAAAACGTTCTACCGCCAACGCTTCACAATAATTACAATACAGCAGTAGAACGTAAATTTATTTAATTATCATCCATTTCCAAAACAGCCATAAATGCTTCTTGAGGTACTTCAACAGAACCAACCATCTTCATCCGTCTTTTTCCTTCTTTTTGTTTCTCCAATAGTTTCCTCTTTCTGGAAATATCCCCGCCATAACACTTGGATAAGACATTTTTCCGCATTGCTTTAATGGTAGATCTAGCAATGATTTTGTTACCAATTGCCGCTTGTACCGGGACTTCAAATTGCTGTCTAGGGATAAGATCTTTTAATTTGTCTACAATATGCTTACCGCGTTCATAAGCAAAGTCCCTGTGAACAATAAACGATAGTGCATCAATCGTATCCCCATTTAATAAAATATCCATTTTAACTAGCTTGGATGCCTGATAACCAATTAAGTCATAATCAAATGAAGCATAGCCTTTCGTTTGCGATTTTAATTGGTCAAAGAAATCATACACAATCTCTGATAACGGAATATGGTAAATAACATTAACACGAATATCATCTAAATATTCCATATCCATAAATTGACCGCGCTTTTTTTGAGCAATTTCCATAACAGAACCGACATATTCGTTTGGAACCATTATCGTTGCTTTCACATATGGCTCTCTTACTTCTTTAATTTGTTGTGGGTCCGGCATAAACGCTGGATTATCAACGTTAATTGTTGTCCCATCCGTTTGCTCCACTTCATAAATAACACTTGGAGCCGTAGTAATTAGACTAATGTTAAATTCTCTTTCAATGCGCTCTTGAATGATTTCCATATGCAATAGCCCTAAAAATCCGCAACGAAAACCAAAACCTAGTGCTTGCGATGTTTCAGCTTCATATTGCAGGGACGAGTCGTTTAATTCTAAACGTTCTAACGCTTCTCGTAAGTCATTATAGTTCTTGGAATCTACAGGGTACAATCCACAAAAGACCATTGGATTTAAGCGTTTATATCCAGGCAATGGTTCTTTAGCTGGGCGATCTACTAATGTAACCGTATCACCAACTCGTGAATCCCCTACATTTTTTATGGAAGCAGTTAAGTATCCTACATCTCCAACAATCAATTCGTCTTTATTTACTGGTTTTGGTCTAAAAACACCTAATTCATTCACTTCGAATTCCTTTCCAGTGGCCATCATCTTGATTTTATCGCCAACCTTCAAAGAGCCTTCTTTAATACAAACATACGCTATAACTCCCCGATACGGGTCATACATAGAATCAAAAATCAATGCTTTAAGTGGTTCTTCTGGATCGCCTTCAGGTGCAGGGATTGCCTCAATAACACGTTCTAAAATTTCATCAATTCCTATATTCGCTTTCGCAGAAGCTAAAATAACATCATCTTTATCAATACCTATAACATCTTCAAGCTCTTGTTTCACCCTTTCTGGATCTGCGCTTGGTAAATCAATTTTATTAATTACGGGTATGATTTCCAAATCGTTATCCAACGCCAAATATACGTTAGCTAGTGTTTGTGCTTCAATTCCTTGCGCTGCATCCACAACTAGAATAGCACCTTCACAAGCAGCAAGACTTCTGGATACTTCATATGTAAAATCAACATGACCAGGTGTGTCAATTAAATGAAAAAGGTATTCTTCTCCAGCATTACTTTGATAATTCAGTTGTACAGCATTTAATTTAATGGTAATACCACGTTCTCTCTCTAAATCCATTGCATCTAAAAGCTGATCTTTCATTTCTCGTTGCGTAATAGCTTTTGTACGCTCTAAAATACGGTCAGCTAACGTTGACTTTCCATGGTCAATATGAGCGATAATTGAAAAATTACGCACATTTCTTTGAATTTCTGCCATTAATGATGTTCACTCCTACTTTTTCTACCAGCCTCTTTACTTGTAGAAAACCTTAATTATCGACGAGAATGACTAGGTTAGATTATAGCAATAGAAACAATGATATTCAAGAACAATGATGTGCTTAAGCTATTAACTAATTACCAAAGGTCCTCCCAATTTTGCAACTCTTACAAAATAAACCATATTTTTTAGATGTAATAATAAACATAGCTTTTTACTAGTTCAAAAAGGAACACCTTATTTCTATTTCACTTCGAGTAAAAAATGCCAGGATATTCCCTTTTCCGAAGTATTTGTATTCAAAACGAAGCTTATCGCCAAGTCTTTATGGCAAAAGTCTCCGTTTTGTTTTACAATAAACCGTAAAATTCTACAAAAAATGTAACAACTGATTGCGTCCCCCATTTAATTGTAGTAGTTATAATAGCAACATACTTTCCTAGTAGTGCTAAAAAAACAACTCTGCTATTTGATACAATATTGTTACTACTGCTTCAAAAAAGCCAGTAATACTAGCTTCTAAAACAGAAGCCGTTTTTTCGGTAGATGGCGCTGGCACATCAGGTTGGACTTGTTGCTCAGGATTTCTTTCCGCAACTGACTTTATATCTTTTTCATTATCTAGTTCATCTGAACCTATTACATCCTGCGCCTGAAAAATAGAATCTGCTTTTTCCTGATCAACCCCATTATTCCCGTAAACAACACCTGCTAAAAAGCAAACTGCTAATAAAAGTAGTACAATAATAGCACGAGCCATTTTTTCACACCTCCTAGGATGAAGTATCTACCTTCTCTGCGTCCCAAAACATTTCACTAAATACATCGGCGAGTGCATCAGCTGAACGATAAAGCTCGCCCAAGTTATTCTCAACGCCACCAAATTCAAATAATAGTGCATTATTCGATAAATCCTGATTGAAAACCCCATTTGTACCTGCACCCTTCTTGGTATACACTCCTCTGCTTAACCCTGGGTAACGTTCTTCTAATAAATAGTGTAACTTTGTTGCTAGCTTCTGATTTTTTTCATAATCAGCATGTTCTGCGCCAATTACTATCATAAGACGGGCATAAGGTTTTCCATTTATTTTTGCAGTCGTTTTATCTCTACCAATGGAATCCCGATGTAAATCAAATGCATATTGAATGTCCTTATTATTTGCTATTGCTTCCTCTACAACTTGTCTAGAGGCTTGATACGATTTTCCGTAACCCCACCCTTTTTCGTTTAATTCATTCATAATGTCCTTGTTTTCGACTATCGTCCCAATGCCGTTTTCTTCTAGTGATTTTGCTAGGTAATTGCTCACTTTTGTTATATTTACTTCTTTATGGTGTGCTTCATTTGGATCTTCCACACCAGGTAAATGCGGTAAAAACGATTCCCTGTTATGTGAATTGTATACGTAAACCACTTGTCTATCCCCAGTTGACGGTGTAGCTTCACTACGCTCTTGATTTTTTTTCGCTTCTTCCTTTTCCTCTTCTTCACTACCCTCTATGGCTTGCCTTTCTTTTAAAACTTCTTTCAAAGGAGGCGATGATTCTATAGGGAAATTTGTAAAGTCAGTCCCTTGACCAGCTACAACCATTCGATTATCAAAATGAGAAAAACCCGGTACTTCATTTCTTAATAGACTTCTCGGATCATTCGGCTTTAAACTAGTCACCATTTGAAATAAGGTATTGATTACATCAGGCTCCCCTTTCCCAGCAGGAAAACCTTCATCAAATGCACGATTTTCTTTGCTCAGTAAATAATAAAAGAAAGAGCTATCTAAATCACTTGTCCATTCTGTTATCATTTCTGATGATAACCTGTAAGCGGGTTTTATCGCTGTCATCGCTGCAATAAATAAAAATAGAAATATAAAGCCAATAATATACACACTACTCTTAGGCAAAAAAACACGTATAGCCTTTGCTCTCATGCTTTCATCCTTTCTTTTACATGCTATCTATGTTAACAAGTATACGCAGCCCTTTTTAATAGATGGATCTCTTAAACTATTAAATCTTCTAATTTACTCTATGTTGGGTTTTCAAAAACTAGAACCATCAATTCCACTTCTATAAAGTAAATCTTTTATAAGTTGAGATTTACTCTCTAACAGTTTGTTACGTAGACTTGGCACTAATTAAAAATAGTATGTATACTCTTTTTCTACATACTAGAAAGAAAATCTCAATAAGGCATGGTTTCTTACAACAAAAGCAATCCGAACTTTAATGTTATTAAAGTTCGGATCTACTATCTCTATGCTTATTACATCGAATATTATTCATTAGAATTATCTCAATGTATTTCAACTAACCATTTCATTTATTCGCTTTCCTATCTGCTATAAGCACTAACATTATCTACGTCGATCTTCTCATGAAGTGCTGCGTTTATTCCATTAGCAAGAACAGTTGCCATATCCTTCATAAACCCATCTACTTCTTTGGGTGTAACCATTAAATTATGCCCTAAAGGAGTAAGCACCTCTGAGATAAACTGTCTTTTTTCTTCATTTTCAAGACCACCTACTACTCCAAGAAATGTCTCACGCTTTTCTTTTTCCGGCATATCATCATCACTTAAACTACGGTCGCCAAATGCTAGACCAGCCGGAGTTAAAGCTTTTGAAGGTGCATCTTTTTCTCGCCATTCCCTACCAAAATGTTTTAAGATAAAATCGATCGTATCACTGGCAATCGTTACTGCATCAACGACAGTAGGAACGCCGATTGCCATAACAGGTATTCCTAATGTTTCATAGCTAATTTCTTTACGCTTATTTCCTACACCGGATCCTGGGTGTATGCCTGTATTAGACAATTGAATGGTCTCATTCACCCTTTCTATCGATCGTGAAGCGAGTGCATCCACACAAATAACAAAATCTGGTTCAAACTTTTCCACAATACCGAAAATAATATTGCTTGTTTCAATTCCTGTTACTCCCATAACCCCTGGTGTAACTGCTGCCGTTGATCGATACCCACTTGAAACTGTCTCGTGCTCTAGACGAAACAAATGACTTGTAACCAAAACCTTCTCTACTGTCATTGGACCAAGTGCATCAGGAGTTACATTCCAATTACCTAGACCAACAATAAGTCCTTTAGCATCTGGGGAAATTCCATTTGCACTTAGAAGTTCCTCTAGTTCCTCTGCTAAAACTTGAGCTGCCAAGTGTTGCCTATCTGTATCTTGACGTTTTACCCCATCTGCATAAATCGTAATATACGTTCCAGGTTTTTTTTGCAGCATTTTAGCACCCGTTTGATCAATATTTACGTAAGAAACTTTTACACCATCTTTCTCTTTTTCTTTAATATTCACACCTTTTAATGACTTTTCCGTTTGCTCTCGCTTCTCTACATACATATCTTTTGCTTCTACTGCTAAATCTGTCCTTACTTGGTAAGGTACTATGTGCTTATTCCGTTGCCCCAAGACAATCACCCTTTATCCATTTTTGTTTTTAGTGTAAACAATAAGATAAAACTCATACATGCAGCAATATCATAATAAATTAGGTAAATTGACTAAGAAAATGAAAAAAACAGCACTTTTTAAACAATAAAATCGTACTCAAGTGTAGAGGTTACTTGAAAACATGCGCTTGCTTTGGTAAAATGACTTTTGTCGATAGACAAAAACATAGAGTCACATAACGATTTGTTTTTGGATTATAAACCCGAGATATAATCGATGAAGGTGAAGTTTTAGGAGGTGAAGTCAATGGCAAACATTAAATCTGCAATTAAACGTGTTGATACAAATAGAAAAAAGCGTTCAAATAATAATACACAAAAATCAGCTATGCGTTCTCATATCAAACATGTTGAAAAGTTAATTGAAGCAAAAGATAAAGAAAATGCAAGCATCGCTTACAACGTAGCTAAAAAAGCAATTGATAAAGCTGTACAAAAAGGCGTCGTTCATCAAAATTTCGGAAACCGTCAAAAATCACGGCTAGCTAACAAAATTAACCAGCTTGGCGCATAACAAAAAAACGATCCGCTATGGATCGTTTTTAATTTACACTATAAGAAAGTATAAAATTTTATGGATTACAGTAAAAGCAAAACTACAGCTATTGCCTTAACAACTTAGCGATAGCCAAGTTGTTCTAAGCTATATACCCTATTATTACGATGTTTTTAAGCACCATTTCGTTTCACTAATTGATATAAAAGCATTTCAAATGCTACATCTTTTTCCATACCACCCTGCTTCATTACACTATCCGCTTCTGCAAGCTGGTTCATAAAATAGTGTAGCGCTCTTACTGTGAATTTTGCTTCACGTTCTAAAGCTAATTTAATTACATATGGATGGGCACCAAGTTGTTTTACCATCTGGCCCTGCGTATAGCCTTTCTGTTTTAAAAGCTTCACTCTTAACAAGATGCGAAACTGAAATGCGAGCAAACCTACCAAAGCGATTGGTTCTTCTTTTTGCTTTTCTAAATCTTTATAGATTTCAATTGCCTGAGCTAAATCCCGTTTCATAACTGCATCCGCCAATCGAAGCGATGAGCTTGTAGCAGTATGAGACAATAATTGATTAGCAATTTCTTTGGTCACCAGCCCGCCTTCTCCGACATACAAAGAAAATTTATGTAATTCGCTTTCCAAAAGATGAAGATTGGTTGAAATTTCTGATTCGAGCATATCATATACTTCGTCTGTTATCTCAATTTTCAGTTGATCTGCCAGTTGTTTCATCCATTTTCGTAATTCATACTCTTTTACTTCTCTACAATGAGCAACTGTTGCCTGCTTTTTTAATAATTTTGTTATTTTTTTCCTTTCATCTAACTTCTCATATGGAGCAATAATTAGTAAAATAGAATAATCTACAGGATTTGATAAGTACGTTTCCAGAATTTCCAACTGATGTTCCACTGCATTTTTTCCTTGTTTTGCTGTTAAAAATGAAGCGTTGTTCGCAATAATTAATTTGCGTTCACCAAAAAAGGGAAAGGTTTCCACATCAGAAATCACATCTTCAATAGGAGTTTCATCTAAATCATACACGGTTAAATTATCTATATCATCGTTAATTGTAACTCGTTTTAATTTATTTTTTAATTGTTGTATAAAAAAGGATTCAGTTCCATAAAATAAATATAGAGGTGCTAGCTGTTTCTTATTTAATTGTTTGACTACTTCTATGTAATCCATATTTTCACTCCATCTTTTAAACCTATCTTACACCATGGTAAATCGTCTGAGTGAGAATGGCAAGACTAAACATAGAAAAGCGCTATTCGTGAAACCACATACTAGCACAAACTATAGCGATTTTTTTCGTTTGCATACTTTACAACAATAAGGATTCTCTTCTTCCACATTCATTACTAGCACAAGCCGTAATTACGGCAAAACTCAAATCTCATCTGACTTTTCCAACTTGTTTAAACGTTCCGATATCAGCTTATGTGGAGCATAAAAAACAACAGAGAGGGATGCTTACAAATAAACAAAGGCATTCCCTCCCTAATCTATATAAACGCTTAGCGAAAAGCCCTAGGAACTATTCACTAAACGATATTTGACTTATTTCTATCATGTCCTTTCTGTTATAAATTATGGATGTTAAGTCTTTCTAGTTTTGGTATGAAAACGTTTATATGGTACAATAAATGAAAACTGGATTTTTTAAATGATTTGGCTTATACTATTGGTGATATGGGAGGGGTTAACATGAACGAATTTGAAAAAGACATTCAGTCTAAAACAAATGACGTCGTTGATAACATTAAAGGCTTTACATTTTCATTTGTATTCTTTTTGTTAATTTTTGCAATCGGGGTAACCATTAGTGTGCTTGGATCTTAATGTAATAAGTAGCTTACATAAAGAGAGACTGTTTACAGTCTCTTTTTTATTTTACTATAGGAGAGTGGTTTATCATACAGCATGCTAACAATACATTTATGTGCTTCTAACCAAACGCTTTTGCTAACCTAATAAAGTATATGCTATTGCATGTTATTTCGTTCTTCATACCTAATATGTTGATGGAAGATATTGTTACTTCAAGGTTTACGTTATTTTCTAATCATAAAATAACTTTCCTTCCCTTTGAATCGATATTGAACAGCGCCATGTAAATCTGTCCGCAATATTGTTACTCCTTGTTCTTTAAGTCTTTGCATCACGTCTTGATGAGGATGTCCGTAAAGATTGTCCCTTCCTACAGAAATCAAAGCAATCTCTGGTGAAAGTTGTGAAAGAAATTGTTTATCCGTGGAAGAGTCACTGCCATGATGAGCAATTTTTAAAACATCTACAGACAAATTTGGATATTGTTTCACTAACTTCTTTTCTTCTTTTTTTGAAATATCACCAGTAAATAACCATTCTCTTCCTCCCAACGTTGTATGCAATACAATGGAGTTTCCATTTGTATCATTGTTATCTTGAATTGGAGCCAGAACATTAAACAAATGATCAGCGATAGTCACTTTTGAATTTCCTTTTATAGTGGCTAAGTCCACTTCCTCTGTGAGTTGCAGCAGGTACAACCCCTTTGTACTAAAAAAAGGACTGACTACAACCGTATTTACTGCAAAATCTTCCAGTAGGTAAGACACACTTCCAATATGATCTGTATCATCGTGGGTTAAGATGATAGCATCTAATTGCTGAATTCCTCGAGAATATAAATATGGCTTTATAATCTGATCATGTACCCGATCAGAAGGTGCTTGTTCTTGAAATGAAAAAGACGATCCCGCATCAATAAATATCGTTCCTTTACGATAAGGCAATTCAACAACAAATGCATCACCTTGCCCAATATCTAGCATCGTAACTGTCCCATATGGTGATAAATAAGGACGTAAACCATTTAGCGTTAATACCAAAACAAGCATTACCGCAAAACTAAAAGCTTGTTTTAATTTTCCTTTCTCCCATAATTGCATAAAACGAAATAGCAAGACGTAATAGGTAAGCACTATTATCCAAGGTAATGGACCGCTCACCATAGGATAATATACATATTCATCAAACCAATAAACTATTTGCATCGCTAATTCGTGAATGTTTAAAAACCAAGTATCCAACAAAGAAATCCAAGGGAAAGGTAGCAAAATAAGCATAAAAAACATGATAGGGATTACAAAAGCGGAGTAATACGGAACCATAAGCAAATTAACAAATACGGAAGCAGGCTGAAATAAAGAGAAGTAATAAAATTGAATTGGTAAAATGGCAATTTGAGCAATAAAGCTAATATATAACACTTGAGCAAAGCGGCTCTTCGACTGTAACAATATTTGTTTGGACAATAGCAAAGCAAACGTTACTGCAAAGGAGAGCTGAAAGCCAACTTGATACATCATATATTTATCTGTAACAAGCAAAAACAAAAATATCAAACTTAAAACATCTGTAACATTCCATTTCCAGCCTGTTTTATGTAGGATAATACCCATGCAAGCCATTAAGCTCGCCCGTAAAACGGAAGGCGCTCCACCAGCAAGAATAGCATACAAAGGTAAAAATACAAGGATAACCCACTGCGCCCACTCCTTCGTGAGTAGGTTTAATTTAATTAACAAAAAATATACTAGCCCAACTACAATCCCCACATGTAAACCAGAAATGGCAAGTAAGTGACTCATCCCCCAACGTTCAAACAATTCTACGGTGTCTTCACTTACATAGGAATCATCTCCAAGCACAAGTGCTCGCATCCAACCAGCTGTTTCATTGGTTAAACGCCTATCTATATATCCCAGTACTTTATGTCTAACTCCTTTAAGTTCCTGCATTAAACCTGTTTTACTTATACATTTTAATGAATCGATGTCGGTTAATATTGCTTCAAACTTTATTTCTTGTGATAATAAATACATACGATAGTCAAATTGTCCCGGATTTGTAGCAGCGTCCGGTACGTTCCATTCTGCAGTAAATGAACATGCAGAGCCATACCGTATAGCTTCGTTATAATCGATCTCCTCGTCTGAAAAGTAGGCGACTGCGATTTTTTCATCTGTTTGTTTATTAAGGATCGTAAAAGTAAGGCGAGAAGGAGACTTTTCAACAGAACTTATAATCGTGCCAGATATTGTTGTTGGACCATTAGGAGGAGAGATATTGTTATGATTAGGGAGTTCTGGAAGATAAAAGTGGAAAAAGAGAAGAGATAGAATGGATAGCATCACAGAGAGGATGGCTATCCGCTTCTTGTAGAATAAATAACTTATCCATACCATAAATAGAATAAAAGCAAGACTGTGCAAATTCGTTAACTTGGCCAGCATACTTACCAAAGCAGCAGATGCAATAAAATGCCAATACCCACTCACATTTAATCTCCTTGCACATCTAAATGAAACAGACGCACAGCATCTTCTTTTAAGTTTCTTAACTCATCAGCTTCTAGCACTCCTTTTTCCATTTTTTGAAGGAGTTGTTTTACAAATACTTGTTTTTCCATGTAATTCGTATCAACCTTAACATCATCAAGTTCTACTTTTTTTGTTTTTATGCCCGCTTCCGAAAATAGAGAAACAGCGTATGGATGATTATGATAATCCTTTGCATAAATTACTGTTTGTATACCTGCTTGTATTAACTGTTTACAGCATTGTAAGCACGGAAAATGAGTGACATAAATATCAGCACCATCTGTAGGAACGCCAAACTTTGCGCATTGTAGTAATGCATTTGCTTCAGCATGAATCGTTCTCACACAATGTCCATCAATTACGTAACAGCCGTCATCAATACAATGGACACTCCCTGACACACTGCCATTATAACCGCCAGCTATTATTCGTTTATCTCTTACAATTGTGGCACCGACCATAAGTCTTGTACACGTACTACGAAGAGCCAATAAATGGCTTTGTGCCATAAAATATTGGTCCCATGAAATGCGTTCCATTCCTATCTCCCCTTTATTTTCTGTTTTAATAAATTTCTACTAAATGCTAATTTAGCATAGGATTATTTTCATAGTTGCTATGGTACTTGAATATCATCTTCAAGTGACTCTAATGTTTTCTCGCCAATCCCAGAAACTTCTAATAAATCTTCAATTTGTTGAAAATGACCATTTTCGTCTCGGTATTGCACAATTGCTTCTGCTTTTGCTGGCCCAATTCCATTTAAGGCTTCAATCTCCTCAACAGTAGCTTGATTAATTCTAATTTTAGAAGTATCCGTATGTTGCCTATTTGTTAAAGCTGGTGTTCCATTGTCGCCAACGGGCAATACATCAATAACCATTTCATCATGAACTTTTTGGGCTAAATTCACAAGAGACTCATTTGCATTGTTTGTAAATCCGCCTGCAGTTTCAATAGCATCAATGACACGTTCTTCCGCATCCATCTCATAAACTCCCGGGTTCTTTACTTCTCCCTTAATATCAACATATATGGAAGAAGTAACACCTTTCTCTTGCTCCGTAGATGAAGCGAGACTAGGATCTATTGGTTGATCATTCACATCAACCTTCCTTTCCGCTTCATCCTCATCTTTTTCGCCACTCGTTATTAGGAGAACCACAATGATTGCTATAGGAATAGCAATGATAAAAAGAATACGTTTTACTTTATTTGTGTACAAGGGGAATCACTCCTTTTTCTTGCACTTAAGCATAAAATCTCAGCGTTTTTTAGCATAAGCTAAACCATGGCTTTTTTCGCTATAGAGATTTGGCAATAAGCAATTTTTTATAAAAAACTAGAGCAAATAGCTGCTGTATAATTTACTTCCACAGCAGCTATAAAAACTCCTCTTTGCTTAAAAAAAGCATTTTCATTTACTCTTCTCAGCAAAAAAGAAAATTCGAGCTGTGTTTTCATCAACACTATTAGCTTTTATAGAAAAATCCCCATACACTTTTATATTTTGGAAGCCTTTTTGCTGTAATAATTTTTTATAAAAATCTACAGAAAAAGTACGTTGATGATGAACTTCATCAAATCGGGAGTAAGTACCCTTTTCGTTTTTTGAAAAAAAAGTTAGCTCATGATACATCTCACCAATGTGTTCCCCCGCTAAACAAAACCAGATATAACTAGCTTCTTCAGTAACATCAGCAAACGTTTCGTTCATATAGTTTTCCATGACAAACGATAATGCGTGGACATCAAATAAAAAAACTCCTTTTTCACTAAGCGCATCATAAATATTCTGAAACGTGTGTGCTAACTCCTGTTCAGTTGTTATATAGTTAATTACATCACAAAAACTAACAACGGCATCGAGACCAGTTATGCCGTTTAGTGACCTTACATCTTGACAAACCCATTGAATAGATGTGCCCGTATCTCTACACTTTCTTTCTGCCTTTGACAACATATCTACTGCGTAGTCCACCCCAACTACATGCGGATAAACTTGCGCAAGTCGCCGAGTAATCTCCCCTGTACCGCAACCTACATCTGCTATACATTGAATTTCTCTTCCCTCTAAGAGTTGCTCTGTCAATTGCAACCATTTATCATATGGAGCGTTTACCATAAATAGGTCATAGATGTCAGCCATTCTTTCATACACCATCTCTATTCATCCTGATCCATTTCAATGGAATATGTTACAGCATCCCCCCACAGGCGCTCCAAATTGTAGTAGCTTCTTTCATCTTTATGAAAAACATGACAAACTACGTCACCTACATCTACAAGAATCCACCTAGCTTGTTCAAATCCTTCCAGCCGGTAAACAGGGATATTATGTTCTTCCATTTTTTCTTTAATTCCCCTCGCAATTGCTTGCACTTGCCGTTCGTTATTCCCATGACAGATTAAAAAATAATCTGCTATTAAAGAAACACCGTTCATATCCAATGCTATAATATTTTCTGCTCGCTTATCGTCACATGCGTGCGCTGCTAATTGTACAACTCGTTCATTTTGCATTAAACAATACCTCCATAACCCAATCTCGTTAAGTAATTATACGCATAAAATGTATCTGGATATACTGTAGCTCCTTTTCCAACTAGAAAATGAATTGTATTGGATAAGGCCATCCAGCATGCTTGTTGTAGATTATTTTCTGCTACTTTCCTCACTTCATTCACTCCTGGAAAGCTTCTTCCTGGTTCTATGTAATCCGCTAAAAAAATAATCATTTCAAACTTGTTCATATTTGCCGCTCCAGTAGTATGATACCTTATGGCTCCTTGTATTACTTTATCCTTTATGCCAAGCTCT
Source organism: Virgibacillus sp. (assembly GCF_013393565.1). NCBI lineage: Bacteria > Bacillati > Bacillota > Bacilli > Caryophanales > Bacillaceae > Virgibacillus > Virgibacillus sp. The sequence goes on along the minus strand of NZ_JABXHF010000034.1, from coordinate 17,180 downwards.
TTTTCAATTAAAAGTGCACCAACTGGTCCATGCCAAAGCTCATGATGAAATGCAAGCAAATCTTTCGGTAATGTAGATGACTTAATCCAGCGTGCTAATTCTTCTTGAGGGCGGTACTTTGCATAATCATGCAATACACCTGCTAACTCCAACTTACGTACATCTTCACCAGATCGATCCGCTAACATTTTAGCTGTTTCAGCAACTCGTAAGGAATGTTCATATCGTTCTTTTGTTAAGTGGGGTTTTACTTTCTCTTTCGCTAATTCAATGTCCATATAAATGATGCTCCTTTATATACTGATGAACAGAATGTGGCAACCAATATTGTACGGAAGTTCCTTCTAAACACCTTTTACGTAGAACAGTTGAAGAAATTTCTATTAAAGGAATATCTACGATAAAAACAGGAAACGCACTTTCGGTTGAAAAATTAGAGCGTTTAACTCCAACAAAAGTTACCAGATTTTTTAATTCCTCTATTTGATACCAATTAGGTAAATATTCAACCATATCTCCACCAATAATAAAATAAAATTTCTTATCAGAGTGGCGTTTTCTTAGCTCTTTTATCGTATCAATGGTATAAGATTTCCCAGTCCGGTCTAACTCAATTGTATCCACTTTAAAATAAGGATTGCCTTGTATAGCAAGTCTAATCATTTTCAGTCGATGTTCTGGCTTCGTTTTTACATTGCTTTTATGAGGTGGCGTATAAGAAGGGATAAACCAAACCTCCTCTAAATCTAAAGCGAGGCGCACCTCTTCTGCAATGATTAAATGACCAATATGAGGTGGATCAAATGTACCTCCTAATAATCCTATGCGTTTCATAATCTCATCCTTTATGGTAATACAATGTGCTTGTTTTCTGTTGACTCTTTATAAAGGACAATATTATTTCCAATAATTTGCACAACCTCAGCACCTGTTCCTTCCGCTAATTGTTCAGAAACAACTGTTTTGTCCTCTAAACAGTTTTGTAAAATACTTACTTTCAATAGTTCCCTTTTTTCTAAAGCATCTGTAATTTGTGTAACCATATTTTCATTTACGCCTGTCTTACCAACCTGAAAAATAGGTTTTATTTGATTTGCTCTTGCTCGTAAGAATCGTTTCTGTTTTCCAGTTAGCATGTTATCTTCCTTTCAAAATCTGTTTTAATTCTTCATCCATTTGCCCTATATTTGGTTTTCGACCTGTCCATAATTCAAAAGCATATTGCGCTTGGTAGAGAAGCATTGTGTGTCCATAGTGAATTTGTGCACCACTTTGTTCTGCTTTCTGTAAAAAATTCGTTCTGATCGGTTGATATACGATATCACTGTAAATTGGTACAGGCGAAAAGTTTGTATCATCTGATAAAACAGATTGATCAACATGCGGTTTCATTCCTACAGAAGTTGTTTGAATGACAATATCATAGTCATGCAAACGCTGTTCCACATCCTCAAAGGAATATGCTTGTGACTGATGTTTGTGTCGCCCACAAATCATTACCGCTTTTTCTTTCGTTCGATTAGCTATATCTATTCTTTTAAAACCCACCTCTTCAAGCGCTGCAAAAATCCCTTTAGCAGCACCACCAGCACCAAGAATAAGCGCTCGTTTAGTGGCTTTTTGCAATAAGTTAGGAAACTTGGAATTTAAAGAACGAACATACCCCTTGCCGTCCGTATTATAACCAATCCACTTACCATTCCTATTCACCACCGTATTGACTGCTCCAATTTTTAAAGCTACAGGATCAATATCATCTAAATAAGAGATAATTTTCTCCTTGTATGGTACTGTTATATTAAAACCGTCTACACTAGACGATTGAAGCTGTCCCATAAATGCCTCAAAAGAATCTTCTGGAGTTACTTCATAGATACAGTAATCCCCTTCCACTCCCGTTGTTTTCATAAATTGCTCATGAATCCATGGCGATTGCGAGTGTTTAATAGGATAACCAATTAACCCAAACATGTATGCCACAACCTATCCCCCCCTAGTTGAATGATTGCCTAATAGAAACAGCAACACCTTTTGGTCGATGCGCAGTTACTGTAGCACCATCACCTAAGATGCTGACCCAGCCTAAACCAGGAAAAACAATATCATACTTTCCCGGATCTATTCGAAATGTGTCCGAAATCATAGGTGGTATTTGATCGATGGACTCCATGGATGGAGGCGTCAATAGTTCACCGAGATGATTTTCAAATAGTTCATCTGCTTTTTCTAATTTTGTACGATGTATCGAAACTTGATTAGAAAAATAACAGACAAAGGACTGTTTGTCTCCTTTTATAAAATCTAATCGAGCTAATCCGCCAAAAAACAAAGTTTGTCCATCATTTAATTGGTAAACTCTAGGTTTTATCTCTTTGTTTGGTGTAATCAGCTTTAAGTCTTTACCAGAAATATAATGAGCTATTTGCTCTTTATTTACAATACCTGGTGTATCGATGAGAGCTGAATGGTTATCTAAAGGAATTTCAATAAAACCCAATGTCGTTCCTGGAAAATAAGAAGTAGTAATCACGTCACGATAGCCTGTCGATTCTTTAATTAATCGGTTAATAAACGTTGACTTTCCAACATTTGTTGTGCCCACAATATAAACGTTATCACCATTTCTATATTGCTCCATTGTCTCTGCAAGTTCACTTATCCCGTGCCCTTTTGCTGAGGAGATTAAACAAGCATCGGCTACATTTACCCCCACTTGTTTAGCTTGCGCGCGTAACCACTGTAGTAACTTCCTTGTATTAACTGATTTAGGAAGCAAATCGATTTTATTACCTACTAACAAAATGGATTTATTTCCAACTATTCTCGGTAAAGCTTTAATTAAACTTCCAGCAACATCAAAGATATCGACCACATGTACTACTAACCCAGATGTATCCCTAATAGAACTTACCATTTTAAAAAAATCAGCATCGGTAATTGCAACATCTTGAATTTCATTATAGTGCTTTAAACGAAAGCACCTTTGACATAGAATATTTTCCTTTATCAAGGATGAGGCAGGAGTGTACCCTGGTTGGTTCTTTTCTGTTGTTTGAATGCGTATACCACAACCTTGACAATATATTGTTTCCATCGTTGCTTATTCCTCCCAGCTTATTTTCCCCTTTTTTCGCATATATGCAAGAATACGGCGCTCTATTTTACGATTAATTCTTGTTATCTTTCCGTCTGATTGCACAATGGGGACGACTAAAATTGTATAAAAACCAGCCATATTTCCTCCGAGTACATCCGTTAAAACCTGATCCCCGATAACGGCAATTTCTTCTTCCTTTAAATTCATTTTTTTAGCTGTTGTTTTAAACGCCTTGCTTAATGGTTTGCGAGCACTGAATACAAAAGGGGTATCGAGCGGCTCAGAAAACACACTCACTCGCTCTCGATTATTGTTGGAAATTATGGTTACGCTAATGCCATGCTCTTTCATTAACTTAAACCATTCTACCACTTCAGAAGTAGCTTCCTTAACGTCCCAAGCAACCAAAGTATTATCTAAATCAGTAATAATACCTTTTATCCCTTTTTCCTTCAATGATTCAGGATGAATCTCAAATATACTTTTCACATGCTCATTCGGTAAAAACTTTTTTAACACACTTTCACACCTCATTACAGTCAGTTGATCCATAGGAATACATATAAAACAGATGAATAGCCATTTCATCATATATTCTGCAATATAATGCTTGTTTTAAAATGCTCGTTTTCCTAGACCAACAAGCAAATCACTCATTCCTACATACATACATACAAAAAAACAATTATACCCTAATCCTATAACAACTCGCTACAATAATAAAGAAATTTTATTTTCCAAGCAAAAATTTAGAAAAAGCAATTGATTTGTTTCATAAACGTTGTATAAAGAGATAGTTTAAAAATATTGTTCTTTTCCAAGGGTATCCTTATATCTTAGACATCACATTTTTCTCTTTTTAAACTTGTTTTCACAAGATCTCTGTTTTTCCTTAGTCACTTATTTTTAACAATTTTGCTTATGCATTGATTTTCGACATCTTAACAAAGTGTATACTAACAAATTTCAGCAAAATAGGTTTTGGTGATTAGAGACTATGCATAAATACCTACTTTACATACATAAATCGTTCGACAAATACTTTCATTTTCTGCATTGTGGATAACTTTATTAACAATTTTCGAGTTGATTTAACTGCATTTATTACACTTTTCTACCATTTATACACAAGTTATCTACAGACCATTGTAGATAACTAGCACCTTGTCCGGCTGCTAGGTTCATGATAAATTATTAGTAACTTTATTACAGAAGATTTCCACTTCTAAGGGGGCTGTATTTATGGAACATTTGTCGGATGAATTATTACTCGAATCATATATTACAGCAAATGATTTAAATTTAAGCCCTGATTTTCTCTTGCTAATTGAAGAAGAGATTCATAGAAGACATTTGTCACATAAAATAAAAGATACAAAATCAGGTTAATGAATTTACCCACTATATTAAATATGAAGAAACTCGAAAACCCTTGAAGAATTTATGATTTCTAAGGGTTTTTTATTTTTATCAACCCTTTATTGTGTTAAAATATTTCTTGGATGAAGCTTGATATACAATGGTATACAAACTCGCACAAATACCATTTTGTTTGGCTAAACCATTTGTTGCACATAAAAAAGAATTTTTCCCCATTTGAAAGTTGTACCACAACGCTCATTCGTTATAAAGGAATCATCAGGTGGGCTTTCTTTCATCTTGGCTGTTTGTTTGCTAAACTTACCAAGCATATCGTTGCTAACCACTCTTTTTGGCATTATCGATTCTCCAACTCTTGAAGTGGGATTCTAACAGTTCCTTATATGTGAAATAAATAAAGAGACCCATTTAGTATAAAAATAACAACAAATGATTAAATATCCGACTATGGAGAAGGATATTTACATGTACCACTTATAGGTATAGGTGGTTTAGCCCTTTTGTCATATCAAGTAATGAAAAACATAATAGAAAACCGTTTTAGTTGGTGAAGGAGGAATTCCGGTCAAATGATATTTGCAGTTCTTATTCCACTGCTTATTGCATGCTTTATTCCTGCATTAAGTAAATTAAAAGAAAAAATACATACAGGGATCTTCGTTTTTTTTATACCTTTTTTGATTTTTCTATACTTCGTTACTTTTATAGGTAACGACTTTACTCCAATCATGGAACATTATAACTGGATTCCATCTTTAGGCATTAACTTTGATTTATATTTAGATGGTCTAAGTTTATTATTCGTGCTATTAATTAGCGGAATTGGTTCATTAGTCGTCCTTTACTCCATCTATTATCTTGACAAGTCAGAACGCCTTGGGCATTTTTATGTGTATTTGCTCATGTTTATGAGCGCAATGCTTGGCGTAGTGCTATCGGATAATATATTTGTGCTTTATACGTTTTGGGAATTAACATCGATTTCTTCGTTCTTATTAATTGGGTACTGGCATTTTAAAGAGCGTTCTCGCTATGGTGCATTAAAATCCATGCTCATAACTGTATTTGGCGGGTTAAGTATGCTTGGTGGCTTTATTCTGCTGTACGTCGTTACAGGTACAACAAGCATACAACAAATGATTACCCAAGTAGATTTTATTTTAGATAGCAATTATTTGCCACTCATTCTCGGCTTATTACTATTAGGTGCATTTACAAAATCTGCCCAATTCCCATTTCACATTTGGCTACCTGACGCAATGGAAGCACCAACACCTGTTAGTGCTTATTTACATTCAGCCACCATGGTAAAAGCGGGGCTTTTTCTTGTAGCTCGTTTTTCGCCGATTTTCTCTGGATATGAAGCATTTTTTATTATTGTAAGTGTATTTGGAATTGCAACATTGTGTTGGGGCGCTTATATGTCTGTAAGACAAACAGACTTAAAGGCTATTTTAGCTTTCTCTACCATTAGTCAGCTTGGAATGATCATGGCTATGCTAGGTTTTGGCACAAAAGCAGCCGTTTTTGCAGCTGTTTTCCATATATTAAATCATGCGACATTCAAAGGTAGTCTATTTATGGTAGCTGGGATTGTTGATCATGAAACTGGAACTCGAGATATTCGAAAACTTGGCGGACTGGCTACTTTAATGCCCATTACTGCTACATTAGCCATGTTTGGAACATTTTCTATGGCGGGAGTTCCATTACCATTTCTAAATGGCTATTATAGTAAAGAACTGTTTTTTGATGCATCACTAGGCTTAGGTGCTGACTTTTGGAGTCAAACCATCCCATTTTTAGCAGTTCTAGGTAGTATTTTTACATTTGTCTATTCCATGTATCTGTTCTTCGGGACATTTACTGGTAAAAAACATTTGGATAAACTACCAAAGAAACCACACGAAGCATCTATCGGCATGCTTATATCACCGATCATTCTTGTAGTTGGCGTCATTACAATTGGTTTGTTTCCAAATATGGTTAACTCATCCTTTTTACAGCATGCAGCGACTGCGATCAACAGTTCTGTAACCTATAAAGACGTTACATTTTGGCATGGGTTTATTCCACCTTTTAAAATGTCATTAGCAGTGGTTGGATTAGGTACAGTGTTATTTTTGACTCGAAAAAAATGGCGAGGAGTTTATCAAGTCTTGCCTGGTAAAGTAAGCTTTAACCACGTATATGACGCTATTTTAAATCGAATTGGTCAAGTTTCTAATCGCATTACGAATTACTACATGACTGGTTCATTAAGAACATATATGTCTTTAATTCTTGGCACAATGCTTATTGTTTCGTTTCTATTTATGTTTTTAACAGACGGTTTTGCATTTAGCACGAACGAGTTAGCTGATATTTCATTTATCGAGGTTGCAGTTGTAGGAATTATGATTATTGCAGCAATCGCTACTATTTATATGAATCATAATGTAGCTGCCATCTTAGTAGTCGGAGTGGTTGGTTTCGGTGTGGCTATTCTATTTGTTATTTATCGCGCACCAGATATTGCTCTAACGCAATTAGTTATTGAAACAATTACTGTGGCACTCTTTTTACTTTGCTTTTACCATTTACCGAAGTTGCGCAAATCATCTGACACACCAAGAACAAAACTGATGAATGCAATCATTTCTATCGGGTTTGGAACGTTGATTACCTTAGTGGCAATATCTAGTCATAGTAGTAGGTGGTTCGAATCGATAGCTAATTACTTTGTAGAGAACTCAAAACCATTGGGCGGCGGATATAATATTGTTAACGTAATTTTGGTTGATTTTCGTGGGTTAGATACCTTATTCGAAATCGCTGTGTTAGGTATCGCTGCATTAGCCATCGTCGGCCTTATTAAATATAAAAAGAATAAGGAGGCAGAATAACCATGGAGATTATTACATCTATATTAGCAGGAGTTTTGTTTGCAACTGCCATCTATAATATGTTGCAAAAGCAATTGCTTCGCATCGTTATAGGTACAGCATTACTATCCCACGGAGCCCACATCCTTATTTTTACAATGGGGAAATTAAAAACTGGTCAGCCTCCTATTTTGACAGATGGGATCGAAAATTATACCGATCCGCTACCTCAGGCTTTAATCCTAACGTCTATTGTGATTAGCTTTGGTGTAACCAGTTTACTTTTAGTGTTAGCTTATAGATCGACTCAAGAAAACGGTACGGACAATATGGAAGAATTAAGGGGTAACGAAAATGAGTAATTTAGTAATACTACCAATTATCATCCCAATGATAGCAGCTATCGTTCTTATCTTTTTCAATAAAAATGTTCGCATATCAAGAGCACTAACGAAGCTGTTTTCAATCATTAGTTTAGCAACAGCTGGCTATATTACTTGGTACGTACTTGAACATGGCACAATTATATTGCAAACAGGAGACTGGATGGCTCCTTATGGAATTGTTTTAGTCATGGATGGCTTAGCTGCCATATTAGTTTTAACAACGAATGTAATTAGTACTGCCTGTGCATTCTACGCTCCCTATGCTGGTTTGGAAAAAAGAGAACAATTTTATTTCTATCCATTTTTCTTTTTTCTCATTACTGGTGTGTCTGGGGCATTTATAACGGGTGATTTATTTAACCTATTTGTATTCTTTGAAGTGTTATTAATGGCTTCTTACGGTTTAATTGTATTAGGAGGCGGAAAAGTTCAATTACGAGAATCGCTGAAATACCTGTTAATTAACTTATTTTCATCGATGTTATTTGTTACCACTGTTGCACTTTTATATGCCGTTGTTGGAACAGTGAATATGGCACAAATTGCCGAACGCGTACAAGAAGTGGAACAGCAAGGAATCATTACAACGATTGGGATATTACTGTTTTTTGTTTTTGCTACGAAAGCAGCGTTATTCCCACTTTATTACTGGCTACCAAAGTCATACATCGTACCGAATCCTGTTATATCGGCTTTATTCGGCGCGTTGCTAACAAAAGTTGGGGTTTACTCTATCTTACGAGTATTTTCACTTATTTTTGTTTATCAAACAGATTTAACCCATGAAATGTTTATTTGGATAGCTGGTCTATCGATGATTTTTGGCATCATTGGTGCATTGTCGACTTCAAATATTAAATTGATTATCGCTTATAACATTATTCCTGCCATTGGATTTATCCTTCTAGGAATTGGGGTTTTGAACGAATCTGGAATTAGTGGCTCCATATACTATCTTATTAACGATATGATCATTAAAACTGCACTATTTTTACTAGTAGGTATCATAGCCTATGTAGCTGGAACATCCGATTTACGCAAAATGGGCGGGCTTATTCATTACTATCCTTCTTTAGGTTGGCTATTGTTTTTATCTGCTGCCGTATTAGCAGGTCTCCCACCTTTTAGCGGGTTTATCGGCAAATTGTTATTACTGAAGGGTGCCTTTGAAGAAGGAGAAATCGCTATCGTTATTGTCGGTTTGCTAACGAGTCTGCTCATCCTTTATTCCGTTGTAAAAATATTTATTAACGGATTTTGGGGAGATAAAGAAACAATGGGTACTATTGTAAAGAAGCCTATTAACGGCTTAATGGCTCCCGTTGTCGCTTTATTAACGATATCTGTATTGCTAGGAGTTGGAGCAGAATTGTTTTATCCGAGTATTGAGTCAATAGCTGCTTATTTACTTGATCCGGAAATTTATATTGATTCTGTGCTAAAGGAGTAATGAATAATGGCTTTTCAAATAGTAATTAATTTAATTATCGCCTTTATGTGGATGTTCTTAAGTGAATCTTATTCTGTTCCAAGCTTTATTGCTGGATATCTATTAGGGATTTTACTCTTGTTTCTTTTACGTCGCTTTATACCAGACACGTTCTATTTTCGAAGAGTGGTAAAGATCGTTAGCTTGATCTTCCTGTTTATAAAAGAGTTACTCTCTTCAAACATTGAAATTGTAAAACTTGTTTATTCACCGAAACCAAATTTTGAACCAGCAATATTCGAGCTACCAACAGAGTTGAAAAGTAATTGGGAAATTACCTTGTTGGCGAATTTAATTTCTCTCACTCCAGGTACATTATCCGTTGCTGTATCGCGTGATAATACAAAATTGTTTATTCATGGAATGGATATTCATGATAACAATGAGGCTATCGATTCCATAAAGAACACATTTGAAAAAGCAATCATGGAGGTGACAAGATGACGAATATATTAACAACGACAGACAATATATTACAAGTAGCAATCGTGATCTCGTTTATTGGTATATCACTATCATTAGCTCTTCTTTTATATCGTGTTATATCTGGCCCTACACTACCTGATCGAGCGGTTGCATTAGATGCCATTGGTATTAACTTAATGGGGCTAGCGGGCTTAATGTCAATCTACTTGATAACAACAAAGTTAAATGACGTCATTTTGCTCATTGGAATCCTTGCATTCCTTTCAACGCTTGCCATTGCAAAATACCTAGAAAAGGGTGTTATCATTGATAGAGACGTGGATTAATATTATCTTAAACCTTATCGTTGCTTTATTCATTTTAGCGGGCACCTTTTTTATCCTATCTGCATCGATTGGCGTCGTTCGCTTTCCTGATGTTTATACAAAATTACACGCAGCAACAAAAGCATCTACATTAGGAATCGCTTTTATTCTTATTGGAGCTTTTACGTATTTATATTTAGAGCATTCTATTGTTAGTGGTAAGTTGCTATTAGCAATCGTATTTATCATGTTAACAGCTCCCGTAGGTGCACATATGATGGGAAGAGCTGCACACTCATCAGGAGTAAAGCCATATTTAAAAAACCAAAAAGATGCATATGAAGAAGCTGTAAAAGAGTATAAAAAAAGAAATATGTATTAGAAAGCCGTCGTTTTTCTTTCAAACTATAAACCAAAAAATATTAAATGCCTATAGTAAAAAAAGCAATGGATTCCTTCATGGATTCTCATTGCTTTTTTATGATAGCCTTCTTTTTTAACTGCTAATCGTTTGAAACCAGTTTAATGGTAAACCTTTGCCCACCATCTATCCATTTTAACAACATCCTATCTTGGGGGACTACTCTTCCAATAACATTTACTCGTCTATCTTTAGGCAAATCGCGCGTAGTTATTTGCACTTCACCCTGGTACCTTTGATAATGCTCATTATCAATTGTTATTGAACCTATACGACGTTCTACACAGTTAACAGGGGCAATCTTCGTAGCTCCTATCGATGCATATTGTCTCGACTCAACAGAACGAATACAATCGCGTGCGCGATCAACGCGGTTTGTATGCGTACCTTTTACTAAATCTACATCTGATTGAGGTATTGCTGGATTTGGTGTCACATGAAGAAGGATTTCATTTTTTTGGTAACCAGAAAACTGTTCGAACGTACGTTCACTAACACCTCTATCTCCAATCAAAATTTTATCAACTATTCCCTTATGACTAAGCTCTAAATATGCAGCAAAAGGAGACACCGATCTGTGAGCTTCTAACGTTGGTAATGTTGCAAAAATGGGGCCTCTTAACTTTTCATCACCTGGTATAAACGCCATGATAGATAATCCTTCTTGTTTTAACCATTTATTCTTTTTAATAAAATCATCCCAGCCAATGCCAGTTTCCGGGCGTGGATAAAAATTATGCCATGCTTCAACCATAGAAATATCCAGCCCTTTTTGTTTTAATGTTTCTAAAACATGCGGCGTTAGTGTACTTGCATTAAGAGCGACCTTCATCTCTTTTGAGAGGTATACAATCGTATCCTCGTCAATTCCATAATCAAGGCGCAGACCAGTTAGTCCCCAATTTACTAACTCAGAAGCTGTCTCCCAGTCAAACCCTAAAGCAATAAGTGAAGTTGGAGAAATATCAACCATTAGTTCCATATTTAATTGCTTTGCTATCTTTCCTAATGCTTGTAACTGGTGTTTATACATAGCGGGGTCCTCTTCTGGTATATGCAGAGAGGTAAAAATAGACGTAAACCCTTTTTCCTTCATTTTCTTTATGTAAGTGGACTGTTCTTCCACACTTTGTTCACCAATATATACAGAAATACCTAGCATGAATACCACCCTTTTTTATTACCGCTATTTACCAAGGGGCTTTTATAAATTTGCCCCTTGGTAACAGTCAAGGTAACTTCATTTTTTATATATCTTTAGCCATATCTTCTTTAAAGCCGAACAAATACGTGAAAATAAAACCTCCAGCATATGAAATTACTAAACCTAAGAAATATAATATATACTTTCCATCATCAATAAGTGGAATCAATGACAAACCTGAAACACCGATACCTTTAGCTGCAGTTTGCATGACAGCTTGAAATCCGCCCCCAATTGCCGCTCCCATACATGCGGTTAAAAACGGCCGTCCTAAAGGCAATGTCACGCCATAAAGCAAAGGTTCTCCAATTCCTAAAAATCCTACTGGTAGACCACCTTTAATAATATTTCGTAAGCGTTTATTTTTGGTTTTCACATAAATAGCCATTGCTGCTCCCACTTGCCCTGCTCCGGCCATCGCTAAAATAGTAAGTAATGCCGTATTATCGAACGTATTAATCAGCTCTAAATGAATGGGGGTTAATCCATGGTGCAATCCAACCATTACTAATGGAAGGAAAAAACCTGCTAATACTGCACCAGCAATAAATCCCCCCATATCGATTAAGGATGTTAATCCATCTGTTATGCCATCAGATAAGACACCGGCAACTGGCATAACTACATATAAAGAAGCAAAACCAACAATTAAAACCGTAATTAAAGGAGTGAAAATAATATCTACGGCTGCTGGAATAATTTTTCGAACTCGTTTTTCTAAAAATGTCATTAACCAAGCTGCAAAGATGACTCCGAATAAGCCCCCCCTACCAGGAACTAACGCTTCCCCATATATGGTAATATCAGCAAGCATCGGATTAAATAAAATCATACCAGCAATGGCACCTAATACAGGTGTGCCTCCAAACTCTTTTGCGGTATTCCATCCTACTAATACAGCTAAATACGTAAAAATAGCGCCTCCAAAAACAAGCAAGATTTGCATCCATGTCGTTTCTGGATCAACACCCGCATTTTTTGCAAAGTTAGCACCGCCATTAATAATACCTGAGGCAACTAACCCAGGAATTAATGGAATAAAAATATTACCTAATCGACGTAGAAAATTTTTAAAAGGCGTTTTATTTCTTTGCTTTATTTCCTGCTTTTGTAATGCTGCTTTTTCTTCAAACGTCAAGTTTTTATCATCTGGACCTTGCTCCTCGCCAATGCCTAATTTAGTTATTTCACTTACTTTCTCCGCAACACGATTAACAGTTCCTGGTCCAATCACAATCTGTAATGTTTCGTCCACAACAACCCCCATGACACCGTTTACATTTTTTAAAGCACTGATGTCAGCTTTTCCATCATCTTTAAGCTTAAGCCTTAGTCTTGTCATACAATGGCTAACTTGTTTTATGTTTTCTTTTCCACCAATAAACTGTAAAATATCCTGCGTCAGTTTTTCTTCCTTTTTCATTATCTCTTCTCCCCTTTCATTAACGCTTTTTGTACAAAAACGCCCGCTTGGAGAACATTCTCTTTTGCTTTGTCATAGGAGCGTTGTAGTAATATTATTATGATAACAATCTTGAAATTAATTTTGGACTTACGTAAATAATCTTTTGCTTCTTTGTGATCTACTCCTATAGCATCCATCATGATGCATATTGATCTAACTACTAATTTCTCGTTGGCGGCTTATAAATCAACATTACATTTTAATATACTTTACCAATACCTATCATTGAAGCTGTAGAGATCAAAGCGCTCTTCCAACTTTTAAGCAGGTGGCTTCAATAATTACCTCCTGACCTGTTTCTAATTCAATTGCTACATCTGCATGTTTACTCATTACCGCCCCCTTATTACAAGAAATACGAACCTTTTTTGCGTTTATTTTATTTTCATATGCTAAAAGCCCCTATAACATAAGGCGTTCTCCCACTAGCTGCAACCCCTATCACCGCGTCTGCCTGTGTGAGGTTTCTCCTTTGTAAATCTTTTTCACCTTGCTCTTCGTCATCTTGCGCTCCTTCCACCTTTTTGAAAAGATGTAATTACAAGTTGAACAGCTCGTTCTATTATTAAAGTTGCGTATCTATAACATTTGCAACCTGTTTATCTTCTTTATTCATAAGCGCTAAACCGTCTTTAAATTGCATCGAATCAAGATTGTAAGTGTATTCATTTCTTGTTTCTGTCTTTAGTTTTTCTAACATATGATTCACACCCTTCTTCTGCTATTATTATAACACACTTTGAAAAAATATGTTGATTTTTGTTATTTATTTATAAAATTTTATTTCAATATTACTTTGTATTTTTACTCTAAAATGATTACTATTCTCTTTCTTCTTTACCTGTAACGTCTAAATATTATACAATACAACCTCTACTGTTTTGCCCGTCCATTTAAAAGAATATATGTCGTAATTGCTTGGACAAATACCTATAAATATCTATGTATACATACAATACGGTAAAACGCATTAAGAATTTGCTTTAGTGATCAGACCTTCAACCCGTGTCCATTTTCTTAATCATGAATAGCCCTAGTATTTTTTAATGAGTCTATGTATTATCCCTACTTTGACTTGTCAGTTTACATCATGTAAGTCTTGAAGCGAGGATCTTACAACAATTTAAATTGTAAAAACTATACAGAATAAAATATGAAACGAACATAATAAAACCTTATTTAGGACAGACACTTTATTTCTCTAAGCTTCATAGTATAAACATATGGGCTAATGACTACTGAGTATGTACACCAAGGAGGAGGATATATTTGTCCGGCATTTTAAGTGCGCTCGCTTTACTTATTAAAGAAGCGATGTTCTTTGTCTCTTATGTTAAAAACCATGCTTTTCCCCAACCTCTACCACCTGATGAAGAAAAAAAATACATTCAGCAAATGCAGGACGGAAGTGAAACAGCGCGAAACAAACTCATTGAACATAATCTTCGGCTCGTAGCACATATTGTAAAAAAATTTGAAAATACGGGAGAAGATGCTGAAGACCTTATTTCTATTGGAACCATTGGTTTGATTAAAGGGGTGGAAAGTTATTCGCCTGGAAAAGGTACAAAACTTGCTACTTATGCAGCCCGGTGTATTGAAAATGAAATATTAATGCACTTACGAGCATTGAAGAAAATAAAGAAAGATGTTTCGCTGCATGATCCAATTGGTCAAGATAAAGAAGGAAATGAAATTAGCCTTATTGATATCTTAGAAGCTGAGAATCAAAATATCATCGAATTTATTCAATTAAATATGGAAATTGAAAAAATGGAAGATTATTTTGCGATTTTAGATAAACGAGAACGAGAAGTAATTGTTTATCGGTATGGATTAAACGATGAAAAAGAACTAACACAACGAGAAATTGCCAGAAAATTAAACATATCTAGAAGTTACGTTTCTCGAATTGAAAAACGAGCTTTGATGAAAGTATTTCATGAATACTACAGAAAAGAACATAGAGGTAAAAGGGATAGAAAAGAAAGCTAATTTTAAAAGTTTAGCTTTCTTTTTTTGTGTGAGTGTATTTCCAGTTCCTACGCCTGCTTAAAAATTGTATCATAGAGTATGAATACAGCAATCTTAAAAAACTAAGACTGAACACGCGAGCGTTTGCTACATAGGGAGTCTGGTTTACAATTCTATGGATAATGCAAGACCATATGGTCATGATTTGGTATCTCTTTAGAAACGAACCATGCAACAGAACATTGCTAGCCAGTCCAAAATGACCGCTAAGTGGGAAACCTAGCAACTTTTGTATTGGAAGAAGCAATAAAGTATTACATGCAAGTGAAAGGAAGTCAGTTACATACGAAAAAACACAGAGGGTGTTGCGAATATTTATTCAAGAAATACAAGTTAATAATTCAGATATATTCATTATTCGCTCTTTTTAACACTTGTTTGCATTGATTGATGTCTCCTAGTGTAATTGAAATCTCATTCTCAATAAAAAGAAGGCATAGCACAAATGTATAGGGAAAAAATTATGGATTTAGAGAATAAAGCGTGTCCAATGATGCTTTGAGAAATATCAAAAAACTCAAAACACCGCTAAAATGTTTCATGGATAATGCGGTAAAGGTTAAATTAATCTCTTTACATGGATAAAAAAGGTATGTCAATAACAATTAACTACTGTTTCCTGCTTTAATACTTTTTTACTCTATTATTATTTTTTAATAAAAAATCGCTTGTGATGCCAAATTTGCTATTCGACTGACTAAAAATTGATTTCAGATACACGTTTTGTTTATAAAAAGAAAATATTTTTCTTTTTCAAATGTATTTTACGAATAAATTAGAATTTTTGGAATATATTTAAGTAAGGAGTGTGATAACATGAAAACTGCTATTGTAAGGCTTGTTGCACTAAGTATTTTATTGCTTAACCAAGCTTTAATCACCTTTGGCTATCAGCCCCTACCCTTAAACGAAGATGAAATTTATGAAATTGTTTCTACAATAGCTACTACAATAATGGCCATATATGCTTGGTGGAAAAATAATAATGTTACCAAAAAAGCGCAAGAAAATGAAAAATTTTTAAAGGAAAATGGAATGAAATAACATTTATATGTACGAAATAAGATAACGTTGATAAACAAAGGAGGGTTGCTATTATCCTTCTTTGTTTTTGTATAAGCAATATAAAATTAGTTTCTTGTACATAACGAAATAACCGAAAAGTTCTCTACTATAATTTGTAAAAACACTTGGCACAAATATTTTACAATGTTTTCTAATAAACACTGTACTGTGCACTAACTTAGCTTCGTATATTTTTATGACTAAAGCTTAAAACCCTGAAATGCTACACTTTTCCATAGTGCAAAAAAACGCTAAGCATTTATTGCATTAGCGTTCATCTAGCTTTCTTTTTATTTGACGTTGTTGGTATGCCAGCCAAAATCCAGCACCCAATGAAACGAGTGTTAAACCAATAAGAACAATACCATCTTCAGAAGGTCTCAAATACGTATTAATGATAGCACCTAAAAATAAATACATAGATAAGATTAATAACACACCTATAAAACGTTGGTAATCTATATATTTATATTTCAATCTCTGTTTATTATCCATTAATATTACCTCCTATTTCTATCATTATCCTAACATAAAATACATAATTCATAGGAAGGTAATTATTGGAATAAACAATTTTGTCTATGTTTATTACTCTTTATAGCAAAATTTTAGGTTGATTGTATAAACTTTATGATGATATTAGCAGCATTTGTGGCTGCAGTTTTTAAAAAGGCGTCGAAAGAAACAGAGGATTCTTTTCCAGCAATATCAGAAAGTGCACGTATAATAACAAATGGTGTAGCATATTGGTAACATACTTGTGCTATCGCAGCTGCTTCCATTTCTACTGCCAGAACATCTGAATGGCGATTCTGTATTTCTCTGACTCTGACCGGATCTGATATGAATGAATCTCCCGTTGCAATGCCCCCTTCACCAGTGCGGATGTTAAATGAATTGGCGGCTGCTCTTGTCAGCGCCGCGCCGGCCCTGGCGGATTCCAGGGACCCGCGCACCCCCCCCCCCCCCCCCCCCCCGCCCCTCCCCCCCCCCGCCCCCCCCCCCCCCCCCCCCCCCCCCCCCCCCCCCCCCCCCCCCCCCCCC
>NZ_JABXHF010000116.1:0-5936 GCF_013393565.1 Virgibacillus sp. | reverse complement strand
TTTGGCAACCTGCCGATACTCTTCAATGGTACTTCCTGCTATATTAGCAATTATTGGTATTGAAAATGAAGCGAGAAATGGCACCTCTGTTGCAATGATTTTTTTTACGCCAGGATTTTGTAGTCCAATAGCATTTAACATTCCAGCAGACGTTTCCGCTACCCGAGGCGTGGGGTTACCAAACCTAGACTCCATTGTTGCTGCTTTCATAATAACTGCGCCCAGTATACTAAGATCATAAAAATCACTATATTCTCTACCGAATCCAAAACAGCCAGAAGCTGGCATGATTGGGTTCTTTAGTAATAAACCTGGTAATTCCACTGCTAGACTCATTTTAGTTGCACCTCCTCTGCTGAGAAAACAGGGCCATCCTGGCATATTTTTTTATATCCTCCATGATCATCTGTTGGAATGACACAAGCAAAGCATGCTCCTACTCCACATCCCATCCGTTCCTCAAGAGATAGATATCCTGGAATATTATTCCAACATTCTTTTACTGCCTGCAGCATTGGCAGTGGCCCACAGGAGTAATACTCGTCAATAGAAGGTAGTGCCTCCTTGGAAATATCGGTAACAAATCCTGTTTCACCGTAAGAACCGTCATTCGTTACAACAATCGTTTTCCCTAACTCTTGAAACTTCCCTTCATAAAACACATGTTCCTTCGATTGGAAACCTAGTACAGCGGTTATCGTCACTCCGCTTTCTGTTAATTTTTTAGCTAAGTAGTAAAGTGGTGGCACACCTATGCCTCCCCCGACGATTAAAACCGAATTCTTGGTAGCATTCACTAGTGGAAATCCATTTCCATTCGGACCTAACACGTCAATGACATCACCAATTTGATAAGTGGATAGCTTTCTTGTACCTTCACCAAGTATTTTAAACAAAATCGTAACTGTATGAACAGAAGGATCAGCATCAGCAATGGAAATGGGACGTCTGAGCATATGTCCATCAACATGTAAATGAAGGAATTGCCCAGGAACTGCTATTTGACTGACAGCCTTATTTTCAAGCACCATCTCAACTGTATCAAGGGCAACGGTTTGTTTTGATTTAATCTTTAAAAGTTGTTGCATTAGATCACGACCTTTTTCTGTTCCATTGGTTTAGCTTGAAACGTCATCGAATCTATAATGTACAAAATTGCATTTGCTGTATCTAAATTCGTTAAACAAGCAATGCCATGTTCTACAGATTCCCTCCGAATTCGAAAACCGTCAGAGCGCGGTTGTTTTCCAGAAGTTAATGTGTTAATAACATATTGAACTTCCCCATTCTCAATAACAGAAAGCACATTTGGTTGTTGTGAACCAATTTTACCTACTTTTGTTACAGGAATATCGTTTCGTTGAATATAGTCAGCGGTACCTTCTGTTGCATACAATTGAAAGCCTAGTTGATGGAATCGCTTAGCAATATCGATCATCTCTTCTTTATCTTTGTCTGCTACCGTTAATAATACACTTCCTTCCTGCGGTAATGTAAGCCCAGAAGCGATTAAGCCTTTGTATAGTGCTTTTTCTAATGTTTTATCATAACCAATTGCCTCACCCGTTGATTTCATTTCTGGTCCTAAGATCGTATCTACACTGCGTAACTTCTCAAAGGAAAAAACCGGAACCTTTACGGACACTTGTTCATCTTCTGGCAATATGCCCGTTTCATACCCCATATCCGTAAGCTTTTCCCCTAGGATACATTTGGTTGCTAAATTTGCCATCGTTACACCAGTAATTTTACTTAAAAATGGGATCGTCCGACTTGCTCTTGGATTCACTTCTAATACGTACACTTGTCCATCGCTAACAATAAATTGAATATTAATTAACCCTTTTACTTGTAATGCATGAGAAATTTTTGTAGCTGCGTGTAAGCATTGATTTTTTACGTTTTGACTTAATCGTTGTGGTGGATAAACAGCGATAGAATCTCCAGAGTGAACTCCTGCTCGTTCAATATGCTCCATAATCCCTGGAACAATAACTGTTTCCCCATCACTAATTGCATCTACTTCTACTTCTAACCCAGTAATATATTTATCAATTAATATCGGATGTTGGTCATTTATATGCCCTGTTTTTGCTAAATAAGCTGCAAGCTCTGCATCATTGTGAACAATTTCCATTCTTGCTCCACCAATGACATAAGACGGACGAACTAGTACAGGATAACCTATGGACATAGCTACTTCTTTAGCCCGCTCCATCTTCATGACTGTTTTCCCTTTAGGGCGTAATAACTGTAACTGATCGACAAGTAATTCAAATTTATCTCTGTCTTCTGCTTGATCAATGGCTCGTAAGCTCGTTCCTAATATCTCCACTCCCCGACGCTCTAACCCAGCTGCAAGATTAATGGCCGTTTGACCGCCAAACTGAACAATAACTCCTTCAGGCTGCTCCAGTTCAATGACATGCATGACATCTTCTAAAGTAAGCGGTTCAAAATACAATTTGTCTGAAATGCTAAAATCCGTTGATACTGTTTCAGGATTATTATTCATAATGATTGCTTCGTATCCCATTTCTTTTAAAGCCAATACGGAGTGCACTGTAGCGTAATCAAACTCAATTCCTTGCCCAATTCGAATTGGACCTGAACCAAGTACAAGCACTTTTTTACGATTAGATGCAAGAGATTCATTTTCCATTTCATAGGTGCTGTAAAAATAAGGCGTTTCCGAAGCAAATTCAGCCGCACAGGTGTCTACCATTTTATATACAGGAAGAATCTCATGTTTTTTGCGCAAAGCGTAGACTTCATCTTCCGCTTTTCCCCATAAGCGGGCGATATGTGGATCAGAAAACCCACGCTCTTTTGCTTGTCTTAGTATGTCAGGAGATTCTACATACTCCAGCAAAGCCTCTTCCATTGCAATTAATTTTTGTAATTTCACTAAGAAAAATCGGTCAATCTTCGTAATTTGAAAAATATCTTCAATCGTCATGTTTCTTCGAAGTGCTTCTGCTAATACAAAGATTCGTTCATCATCCGCTTTTTTCATTCGTGCCTGCAAAGCTTGTTCATCTAATGTCGTTAAGTTTTCTAGCCACAATTCATCTGTTCCTATATCCAAAGAACGAACGCCTTTTAACAGAGATTCTTCAAAATTCCTTCCAATTGCCATTACTTCCCCAGTTGCTTTCATCTGTGTTCCTAATTTCCGATCTCCTGTAGTAAATTTGTCAAATGGGAAACGTGGAATTTTCGTAACCACATAATCAAGTGTTGGCTCAAAGCATGCATATGTTTTACCAGTAATCGGATTAATAATTTCATCAAGTGTTAAACCAACAGCAATTTTTGCTGCCATCTTTGCAATTGGGTAACCAGTAGCTTTTGATGCTAATGCAGATGATCTACTCACTCGTGGATTCACTTCGATAATGTAATATTGAAAGCTATTCGGATCTAGAGCAAGCTGAACATTACATCCTCCTTCTATTTCTAAAGCACGGATAATCTTCAAGGAAGCATTACGTAATAGCTGATATTCACGATCACTTAATGTTTGCGATGGAGCAACGACTATAGAGTCCCCTGTATGAATACCAACCGGATCAATATTTTCCATGTTACACACAACGATCGCTTGGTCGTTCTTGTCACGCATCACTTCATATTCGATCTCTTTGAATCCAGCAATGTTCTTTTCGATTAAACATTGATGAACCGGAGAAAGTTTTAAGCCGTTATGAGCAATTGTTAGCAACTCATCCCTCGTATTACACATACCTCCGCCAGTGCCTCCTAATGTATAGGCAGGACGGACTATAACAGGGTAACCTATTTTATCGGCAAATGCACAAGCTTCCTCCACCGTATGAACAATTTGGCTCGCAGGAACAGGCTCATTTAATTCATACATTAAATCTCTAAATCTTTCACGGTCTTCCGCTTTTTGGATAGCTTGCAAGGAAGTTCCCAATAAAGTTACATTATATTCTTCTAATATCCCTGTTTCATCTAGTGCAACGGCTAAATTCAACCCTGTTTGACCACCTAGTGTTGGTAATAATGCATCTGGTTTCTCCATTCGTATAATTTTAGTTAAAAATTCAACGGTTAACGGTTCCATATATACTTTATCTGCTACTGTATGGTCTGTCATAATTGTTGCTGGGTTAGAATTAGCTAATACAACAGTATAACCTTCTTCTTTTAATGCTTGGCACGCTTGTGTTCCTGAATAATCAAATTCAGCTGCTTGACCAATTACGATTGGACCCGATCCAATTACTAGAATCTTAGACATCAACTTACTTTTAGGCATATACTTCTTCCTCCTTCATCACTTGCTCTGTTAGCTTTAAGAATGAGTCAAATAGATGGTTCGTATCTTCTGGGCCTGGAGAACTCTCTGGATGATATTGTACTGAAAAAGCTGGAAATAATTTATGTTTTATGCCTTCTACGGTACCATCGTTTAACGCTATTTGTGTTAACTCTAAATTTGTTTTTGCAAGCGATGCTCGCTGTACTGCATAACTATGGTTTTGTGAAGTAATATACGTTTTATTTGTAAGTAAGTCTTTTACGGGATGATTTGAACCACGATGCCCAAAAGTCATTTTTTCCGTTTCTGCTCCACAAGCTAAAGCAAGCAGCTGATGGCCTAGACAAATACCGAATACAGGAAGCTTCCCGACAACTTGTTGCAACATATTCATCGTCTCTGGTACATCTTTAGGGTCTCCAGGTCCATTTGTAACAAGTAATCCGTCTGCTTTTAAACGGAGTATGTCTTCTGCTGAATAATTGTAAGGAACAACTGTAATATGACAATTTCTCTTCGTTAATTCACGTAAAATTCCGTGTTTCATTCCACAATCTACCACAACAATCCGTTTACCTCGTCCTGGTACAACATAAGGCTTTAAAGTAGATGTTTTTTGTACTTGATTTTTCGCTAAATCTGTCTTATGTAGTTTCCGCACTATTTCTTCTGAAGGAATAGTAATGTCAGCAATTGCTCCTTTCATTGTCCCCTGTAAACGAATTGTTTTGGTTAATTTTCTCGTATCAATTCCAGCTATTCCAGGAATATGGTTTGCTTTTAAATAATCGTCCAACGTTTCTTCACTGCGGAAATTAGAAGGATATTCAGCAACCTCTTTCACAATAAACCCCTGGATAAATGGTGTTACAGTTTCCATATCATCACGATTAATTCCATAATTACCTGTTAACGGGTAAGTCATCATAACAATTTGTCCGCAATAGGACGGGTCCGTTATTACTTCCTGGTATCCTGTCATTCCTGTATTAAACACGACTTCTCCTATAGCTTCTTGGGTACTACCAAATCCATCACCGATAAAAACAGTTCCATCCTCTAATACTAACTGACGTTTGCCCATTATTTTACCCCCTCATAAACGATGTTTCCATCTGCTATCGTTAGCGTTGGAACACCTTGCACTTCCCACCCATGAAACGGTGTATTTTTTCCCTTAGAATAAAAATTATTTTTATCAATCTTATCTGTTTGTTGTAAATCAATAAGTGTAAGGTCAGCTATAGAGCCTGCTTGCAATGTACCATATGGTAATTCAAATATTTCCGCTGGTTTTGTTGCGAGCCAAGAAACAAGTTGTTGCAAGCTGATTTTTTCCGTCAAAACAAGATGTGTATGGAGTAAGGAAAATGCATGTTCTAAACCTACAATTCCAAACGGAGCCGTTAAGAGTTCTTGTTCTTTTTCTTCCTTTGCATGTGGTGCATGATCCGTTGCAATAAAATCAATCGTACCGTCGATTAATCCATTTAAAAGTGCCTCTTGATCCTGTTTAGATCGTAATGGGGGATTCATTTTAAAATTCGTATTAGCAGTGTGAATATCTGTTTCATTTAACAATAAATGATGTGGTGTTACTTCCGTTGTTACACGAATTCCAGCTCTTTTTGCCTCTCGAATTATTCGT
>NZ_JABXHF010000115.1:0-5988 GCF_013393565.1 Virgibacillus sp. | reverse complement strand
CACTGTTTTTTAATTCCAGTGGAGAAGATAGTAACTGTCCCCGGATTTTTTCACCATATAATAGGTGCGGGAGTAAATATCCTTCTTCATTAAACATCTCTTCACTTAAATAGTTCTTGATACCATGTGTCTTAAGGGTTTTTCCGTTGTTATCTGCTGGGTCGCCGACATAGTATACGGAGCCAACCGACTGGTTATAAAAAGTTCCAACGAGGTCGTCAGGGTAAGTGTAAGAAATAATATTATCTTTAAATTCTCCATTTAAAGCTCGTTTCTGATCTTCTTTGTATAAAAGATTAAACACATCAGCTGCAGCAAAAGTAACAGCGTTTGAGTCATGTTTGACAGCGAAATACTGAGCAAGACCTCCACCTAGAGAATGTCCTGTAAAAACGATGTTATTTGCTCCATGTTTCTTTACATATTTTTCAACAACCTGTTCAGCTTCTGTAAATTGATTTTTGTTGGTATACGTGAGGGTTTTATCTTTGGAGTTGAGTTTCGCTTTCCCCGTTGTTAAAGCTGCGTCTTGAGATGGAGTTCCTAAATAAGGTGTTTTTCCATATTCTTTTTTGGTATAATCGGAATCACCAAGAATAATTCCATGAAGATCCTCTTCATAATCTTTAAGAGAATCTGGCTCTGTGCCCCTGAAACTGATAACGATTTCATTTGTGGCGGGGTTTTTGAGCACATAACCGTCTAATCCAGTATCAGCGCTTTTAATGGTTTCGATAGGATACCAAGAAGTTTTTACGTCATCACTTATCTTTATTTTTATTTGTAGAACGTCATCTTGATATGTATTTTCAGATATAGTAGCAGCCTCTAAATCTTTAATGTGATTATTCAATTTATCCTGCCCCTTATTATTTTAATTAGATGAGGTGAACCGCTTTGAAAATATTTAATATTGTTTTAATTATATTTATTATACTATTAGGAGGTTGTAATGTGAACTCTAGTCAAAAAACTTATGATGATGAAACATCAGAAAAAGCAAAGTCAATTGTTAAGAGTTATTTAATCAATAATTATCATGGCGTCGAAGATATTGAATTAGGTGAGCTATATCAATCGCCTATGGGAAGTATGACAGTTGATGGTAAAGTTAATGGTAATGAAGAATTTTCTATAACCTTTACTGATAAATTAAAGGTTAGAAGTCTTGTGGTAAAAAGCAAGAATTTTCCGGAAGAAAAAGAGCAATGTAAAGAAAAAGACTGTAATTATTGAAATCTACCCAAAATGCTATAAAATCTTGCTGTTGATAGTTGCTTGGAAACATATGTAGTTTTTACAGATTACTCTAAAACGTGAAGGAAAGGTTTGCGACTATTAGAAGAAGATATGATACATATAAAATAAAACTCCTAGTATATTATTGATATAAGGTCACCTGTTCTATCTCTCAAAAGCTTTGAGAATGCATTTTTTTGTTCCAAGCTTTTTATTTTAAATTTGTTGAAATAAGGTAGATAACTGGAGTTATTAAGAATTACTCTGGATTTTGCTGTAAGAATTCGCCATCATTTCGTCCTCCATCTTTTGATATTAGTTAATCAGTTAGGATGTGGTACGAATGAAAAAACTGTTCATTTCAACAATTTTTATTATTACAATTATACTATTAGGAGGTTGCATTGTGAACTCAAATCATGAAGATTTTGATGATGAAACAATTCGTAAAGCTGAAGAATCAGTTGAAAGGTTTTTAAAAAATAACTATAAAGATATCCGTACAGTAGATTTTGAAAAAGGTGATTATAGTACTCCTATGGGAGGAATGGTAATTAGCGGAATAGTTAATAATAATAAAGAAGCGACTTTCTCTATCGGCATTGATTATCAAAGTAACTTTAGAGTTGGTTCGATATCCGAAGGGAATGAATTTCCTGAAATAAAAGAGGAATGCAAAGAAAGAACATGTGATTATTAAAAGAGTCAAATTGACAAAAGCAAAAGAAGATATACTTTTTCACTAGCGTTGCATAAATAACGTCGTAATTTCAGTTTTAATATTTTTTCTTAAGAGAGCCAAAAAATGTAAATTAGTGAATATTTAGGGTGTTTTTAATATTTTGTTTTAATCAATGCAACGCTAGTGAAATAATGTGTGTTCGAGAGAAGACACAAAGGTAGGTGACTAGAAACTATGGTCGTTATAATATTATCGTTAATAGTAATTGTTATGGTTTTTATAAGTTTTCTTGTTGGTATAAAACAGTATAAACGAAATTTAAAGAATAATGAATATGATTTGCTAGAATATTTAGAGAAACATAAAGATAACTTATCAATCACTATAAAAGAAGATGGACATGACACTTTAACATTTAATCAAAATGTTAAATTTCCACTGGCAAGTACAGTAAAGATAATAATTGCTTTTAATTTTGTCAGATTGGTTACAACCTGTAAACTTTCTTTATCTGAAAAAGTGAGTCTCAGCTATATTGACAAGTTTTATGTTGTAAATACTGATGGTGGGGCACATCCTGAATGGAAAAAATCAATAGATAATTCTAGTGAAGTATCATTGTTAGACGTAGCTAAAGGAATGATGCAATTTAGTTCAAATGCTTGTACAGATTATCTAATGAATAGAATTGGGTTAGATGTTATTAATGAGAGCTTAAGAGATTTGCAAATTAATACACACGATAAAATCACTTATCTAACGCCTTCCGTATTAATGCCGGGATATTTATCAAATAAGAAGAAAATAGCAACTACAAAGATGCAAACTATGAAGTCCGCTTCCTACCAATCATTATCAGAAGAACTATTTAAGAAAACGGAACAAGGAGAATGTGAAGATTTAAAAGAAAAAACATCACGAATGTTGAGTCGGAAAATTCAGTATTTAATAACTGAGAAGCTTCCATCTTCTACTACAAAGGATTACGTAGACCTTATGTATAAACTTGGAAAAGAGATTCTTAGTGATGAAGAGAAAAAATTATTTAGTGAAATATTAATTGGGGAAAATATAAAAGGAAATCAAGATGATTACTTCTGGTATAAAGGAGGAGCAACTCCATTTGTGTTAACTTCTTCTCTGTATAAAGAAAACGCAGAGCACTCTATTGTTATTTCACTATTCATGCGTGATGAAAAAGCCGAAGATTCATATTGGATACAAAATATCTTTAATGATTTCATATTCAGTATAGCCACCGACATTGATTTAAAGAATAAAGTAAAATCAATATTTAAAGAAAATATGTGAGTGAATACAATTCAAAGCTCAAGAAAAAATAAAAAAAGAAAAACTTAGTCTTTCTCTTTTTGCAAATCTTAAACATAGATCCTTTTGGCGAAAAATTGAAATAATAATTTTAAATCTATTAAATACAACATTTTATTACTCCACATCCGGTGGTATAAAATTAACATAAGTGGCTCTCTTTTGCTCAAAGCCTACAGCCTTATATAAATATCTGGTACAAATTTTAGCGGTCATTTCTCGCAGTTGATATGGCGTATATTCCCAAACCCCAGTTTTATTTTTATGCTGCCACTTATATGTGGTTTTGCCAATCCTTTTAATATCCAAATGGTATTGGCTATACAGTTGCCTTTTAGTGGCAGCTAAATCTATTCCAATGAGTCTAATGGCTTCATCCGTAAAGTCCAGATAAAAGTCGGGATCGTGAAAACCATCAAAATATTGTTGTTCGTGTTTAAATACAGCTATTGCAAGAGGCATAGCTATAAAGTTCACAGCGAGTTGTTTGAGTTCTCTATCCATTTTATCACCTTTTAGAACGTTTGTTCTTATTATAAGTAACTAATTAATTTTTATCAATTACAATAAATGGTATACGTAAAGTATGAAGCAAATTAACGTGGTATCATTTTCGTAAAATATGGATCTTGAGTAAGATAATGGAGAGGAATATGTAAAAATGAATAGAAAACTAAATATTTTGATGTTTTATAATACAGTTTTTCATATAAACAATTTTATTCTGATCCTACTTGTATATCTCTTTGGATTAAATAGCATTGCAGCTCTGTGGTTTTTTACCCCTTTTATCTCTATTCTCTTTACAACTTCAATGATAGAGAATTCAAAGAAGATACTAAGTGGAACGGTTAGGAAATTGTCCATTATAGATTTTCTGTCACGGTGTTTCGTTTTATTTTTTAATTTTTTTGCACTAAGTAACTTAGTTCATATCCCATATATTTATCTATTTGGTGTAGGCATCATTTTCATGATGATAAATATTTATGTTGAAGTGAGGATGAAAAAGCTGTTAAGTCATATTCAACAAAAAGATGTAGAAGGGGGTTCCTTAACAAAGGAAGAATTTAATGATTTGATTGATGATTACGTTAATGATAAATCTTCTAGTGAAACTAGTAAAAGTGTTCGATCTATTGTCTATATGGGGTATTCTAACGTTTTAATAATTGTATTAGTAATTGGAGGCATTATATCGTTTGATTTATTCGGAGTAAAAAACAGGTGGATTGTTCTTTTAATTGTATTTCTATTTTTGGCGATTTATTTATATTTAACAGCAAGAAAGATTAGATCTTATTATAACGATGAAAAAAGAATAAAAGCAATAAATATAAGAGATAATATCACGCTTGTAATAGGATTATCAATCATCTATATATTGCACGGAGTGGTTTATATCGGGGAATCAACCTTTAATTTCTTTGGTATTTTTCTGGCTTGCGCATTCTTTTTGCCAACCTTTAAAACAAATCAAGCGATTCGATCTAATTTTTATAAAACAAATAAAAATAAACATAAGTAAAAACTCAGGATGAAAATCGTGTTTCTAAACATTCAATACATAGCAAGCTTTTGCTCATAATAAAAACACCTCCTGCAATCATAATCGAGACGAGTTAAAGGCATGTGGTGATCTTTGTAAGAAAAGAAAGATTTCAATTGTTACAATTAGGGAAAAAGGAGGTCGTTAACATTGAAAGAGGGTTCTATACAAACGATTCTAGGAAATGGTACTTTTATTATATGTGCGTTTTTAACTGTTAAATTAAGCGGTAGAACCTTGCTAGAAAGTTTTATAGTATCTTTAATGGCGTGGGGCATTTTCAAATTAGTGACATCCAAGAAAATGAAATTATAATTTTTAAGCTAGTGAATACAACGTTTTTTACTTCACACCTGACGACACACAA
Source organism: Virgibacillus sp. (assembly GCF_013393565.1). Taxonomy (NCBI): domain Bacteria; kingdom Bacillati; phylum Bacillota; class Bacilli; order Caryophanales; family Bacillaceae; genus Virgibacillus; species Virgibacillus sp. The sequence goes on along the minus strand of NZ_JABXHF010000115.1, from coordinate 822 downwards.
TACAGAAGTAGCTTTTAATGGCCTCATAGGTAAAATCCAAGATCATGAAAACCATCAAAATATTGTTTGGTTATGTTTGAATTACAGCTATTGCAAGAGTAATGGCTATAAAGTTCACAGCGAGTTGTTTGAGTCTTTATTCATTTTATCATCTTAGAGAACGTTTATTTTTATTGCAAGTAACTAATTATTTTTATCAATTGTAATTTTTAGCAAGACGATTAACATGAAAAAGATGGTTAGATCAAAAATGGGACGTACATTTACCATACGCAGCGCATTCCCCAAGAATGGCATAGTAAAAGTTGCTATAATGGCTACTACGAAACAAAGTATAACTATAATAAAAACTTTTTGTAATGAAGTCATAATTACTCCTTTCATGGTATATAACATTCTTAGAAATATCTATAGTGGAAATTATTTAAATTCATAATAGGATTTTTGGGTGTATAGAAAAAAGTCCAGTATAAACACACTTAGTGAACTACTCACCACTTAGCTTCGCTTGAAGTGGGAGCTTCTCATTTCCACGACGAAAGCAACCTTTCGTCTCCATGAGCGTTACTTCGGGAAGTTCCTGCCCTAGATGTCCGACGAATCGGAGTTTCTTTCGTACCTTGGATATTTTACGCATGGAAGGATTCGCTTGGTTTTCGCATTATTAGTTTCTCCATGCAACCTCATATATCCAGTTCAAAGAACACTTCATGCTCTTATGGTAACATGCGTTCGGTCAATTAGCATGTCTAAAGACGTACTTGACCGAAAGCCAATTCATCTCCACCTTACCGCTGGGATTTCACCCTTCACACGCTTGAA
>NZ_JABXHF010000033.1:0-41794 GCF_013393565.1 Virgibacillus sp. | reverse complement strand
AGGACTACCATTCCCTTATTATAAGGTTTTTTTATGCGTTTTTGTATTGATAATTCCTATTATTCTTAGTATTGACACAAGTTGTTTTTTCTTGACTACTTTATAAAAAGTTTATGCAACGCTAGTGTAATTTCCTAGACAATTAAAAAACCGACGGAAGGCCTCCGTCGGTAAAAAATAGTTACTTCCTTACGCTAGATGGGAAATAGCGATTTTTTAATTGTGTGGAAAACACTTCTAAAATAATCGCAATGATCAGGATAGCGTATGTAATAAATCCAACTTCGCTAAGATCAAAATAGAATCCTGAAGCCATAAATAATTCAAAGCCGATACCGCCAGCTCCGGCAGCAGCTCCCATAGCAACTGCGACAGCAAAATTGATTTCAAAGCGGAGGAAAGTCCAAGATAATATATATGTAAACGTGGAAGGCATAATGCCGTGTATTACAACATGCCACCAGCTTGAACCTGTCGCTCTTAATGCTTCTAAAATACCTTTATCCACTTCTTCAAACGCCTCTGAAAAAGCTTTTACAAGATACGCAATGGAATGAAACAACATTCCTAAAACGGCAGCTTCACTTCCGAGTCCAGCAGCAATGGCGAAAATAAGTACCCATAATACAGTTGGAACCGCTCGAATAAAGGCGACAATAACACGAACAACCTTCGTCACCCATTCCTTCGATAAATTAGTTGCAGCCATAAGCGCTAAAAAGAACGCAATAACAGCACCAATAATCGTAGACAAAACAGCAAGACCAAGGGTAACCCCAACTTGATAAAGCGCTTCTGCCCAAGTAAAATGATTTAGCGCTGGTTCAAAAAACATCACTTTTAAGTTTTGTCCCGTTTCTACAATGGCGGTCCATAACTCCAACCCTGTGTAATCAAAAAGCAGAAATGCAGCAACGGTTAAAACAAAAAGCAACATCATTGTCAGACGGATAACGCGTTCCGATTTACTTCCAGCTTTAATAGAAATACGTCCATTTCTCTTTCGCTTTATATACGTAGGGTTCGCTACTGTTTCCATTACATAATCACCTTCCGTATATAGTTTGACATCAACTCAATGATAATTACGGCGATTACAATGCTAAAGGTAACGAGAGCAACTACATTGTAATTCATCGATTTATAATACATATCAAATGTATAGCCAATACCTGTTCCTGTTAAAATACCTACTAAGGTGGCACTACGAATATTTGTTTCAATCATAAATAATATCCAACTGATCATTTGCGGTAAGCTTTGTGGGATGACGGCCTTATTTACAATATGAAAATAAGTGGCACCTGTAGCTGTTAAAGCCTCCACCGCACTATGACTTGCTTCATCAATGGACTCAATAAAAGCTCTCGTTAAAAATCCAACTGTTCCTACAAATAACGCTAAATATCCTGTTAACGAATTTTGACCAAAGGAAAGTAATAAAATAAGCGCCCAAGCAACAACAGGAATATTACGTGATACGGAAGCGATAAAGCGGGCAAATGTACTTAAAAAGCCATTGATGCTCGTTGTTTTTGATCCCATAATACCAAGGAAAATGGAAACAACTGCAGCCGTTGTCGTTGCTGCAATTGACATGAAAATGGTCTCCACAAGCTTATCTAAAATAGTCGGTAGCTTCTCTAATGATTCTTGCGTTATAAGTAAATTCGAAAACATCCAACCAATTGCTTCTGGAAAAGCTGCTAATCCATCTATGAAATTAAATTTCGTTATTGCTGCAGATAAATACGTAATGGCAATAATAATGATTAATGCCATCGTCATTTGCCATTTTCGTTTTTGCATTACCTTTTCACTCACGACCATTTCCCCTCACACTGTTATTAATTCTCGCATTTCCGTTCCATAAATACGATTCGTTTTCTCCTCGGTCAGCTGATAATTGGTTCCATCAAATACAACTTCTCCCTGATTTAGACCGATAATGCGATCTGAATATTGTTGTGCGACTTCCACTTGATGCAAATTGACAAGACAAGTGATGCCTAGCTCGGAAGTAATGGACTTTAAATGATCCATAATAATTTTAGAAGAGTTTGGATCAAGTGACGCAATCGGCTCATCACAAAGGACAAGTTTCGGACCTTGAATCAATGCACGGGCAATGCCAACTCGTTGCTGCTGTCCTCCACTTAACTGATCACAACGCTTATACGCATGTTCTTCAATGCCAAGCTTGCGAAGCAGATAAAAAGCTTGCTCTTTTTCTTTTTCTGTAAAACGGCTCATTATGCCTTGCAAAGTCGTCTTATAGCCTAAGCGTCCATGCAGCACATTTTCAATTACTGTTAAACGTGGAACTAAATTATAATGTTGAAACACCATTCCAATGTTTGTACGCAATTGGCGTAGTGCACGTTTGTTCAATTGTGTCACAGGAGCATTATCAAAGATCACTTCCCCGCTACTAATAGGTACCATTTGATTCACACAACGTAATAAAGTAGATTTCCCTGCACCAGATGGACCGATAATAGAAACAAATTCTCCAGCTTTTACGGTAAAAGAAATATCTTTTAATACCTTCGTCTCGTTATCGTACGACTTACTTAGTCTTGCAATTTGTAAAAGTGCCATGAATAGGCTCCCTCCTATAATGTGAGCAGAGAATCCCTCCGCTTCTTTTTGCTAAACATGTTTAGAAAAACTTGGCTTATCGTCACGTCTTAGACCGAAATTATGCTCTTATACGACCCTAAAATTTTCAACATTCCTATTGTGTAAAGATGCGTATAAGTGAGGCAACAGCATCTACATCCTCTTTTTTTGTAAGAGGTTGTTAAGTTATGCCCTTGGTATACTAACAATCAGTGGGGGATAAGCATAACCCCCCCCCACTTGATTAAAGACTTGCTTATTGAAGTTCACGAATAGGGTCAAACCAATCATCTTCTGCTGGTGCAAAGCGTTCTTTATCTGTTTTAAAGAATAATGCCGATTGCTCAGCGTCTTCTGGAACAAAAATACCTTCATTACTCGCAACTTCATCGGAGGTCAATGCTTCTTGAAGCTTTTTAAAATCTTCTTCACCTAATGTATCCATATTTGCGGCAAATGGCGCATTAAGCACTGGTGTTACACTCATTAACGTAAATTCTTTTCCTACTACTTTATTAAAAGGTTGTTCTGCGTCGTCTTTCACTTTATAAATAGAGCCGACTTCATTTTCTTCTCCTTCAGCTACTTCTACATAGTTTTCTACACATGTATCACAAAACGCTGCTACATCGGCATTCCCATCTAATAAATTGACTGCCGAACCTTGGTGGGAGTTACCAAACAGTACTTGTGAGAATAGAGGGCCACCTTCCATTAAATCTTCTTCGGTTAAATCTTTGTACTCCTCTTGCTCTGTGAAGTGGGAAAGAATCCCAGCTGATGGTACTTTAAAACCAGAAGTGGAGCTGTTAGAAACGAAAGAAAATTTCTTATCTGCTATTGTATCTAGAGAATATTCACCATCTTGTTTATAATTTTCTTGATCATCCACATTAACAGCTAACCAGCTATGGTAAACAGCATCGTCTAACGTACCAGAAGGACCAGTTGGAACGACGATAGGCTGCACTGCATCGTTATTTTCATTCGCTTCAATATAACCTTGTGCACCCATGAATGCTACATCCGCGTTATTATTCACTAACGTCTCAATTGCAATCGCATAATCTGTTGTTAAGTGGTGCTCTACTTCTTTTCCAGTAGCATCAGCAATTACTTTGCCAATTTCATCACGAGAGGATTTCAAATCTTCTCCTGACTCATTTGGATACCATACAACATCAATCACATTATCTACTTCTGCTTTTCCCTCTTCCGTACTAGCGTTTCCTTCCGAACAACCAACAGCAAATATAGCTAATAAAAGCAAAACACCAAATCTAGTTAACGTCTTTTTCATGTTAACGCTCCTTCTTATTCATAGATTAGTTGATAAAGCAATTTTTCGATTTCGTATGCACGAATAAGTGAATATTCCCTCCCTAATGGGTAGCTTGCCTTCTTTTCCTCTACTATTAAAACATAACTTGACTGAATAGAGTTTATATTTACAATATATTTACATAAAATTTAATAAATTAATATTATTTACATTATAAGATAAAGTAAAATATCAATCAGCGAGACTTCCTTTTCCCCCATTGTTTGGCTAGCAAAGCAAGGGTATGACCTAAAAGCCTCTGAATGAATTAATAATTTAGGCCCTGTTACTCCCACTTAGACTTGTTCAGCGCTCACATCTCCAATTCTTGAAATGGAAGGCTTACAGCAGCTTATATCGGGATAAACGACTGCCTCGTCATAAAGTCTCAGCGATAAGCCAGCTTTTCTTTTTCGTTTAAAACAAACCACCAAACATATGGGTCATTTCTTGCTCTTTTTGAAGAAAGTCAATCTATTAACGTACGACTCAGAAAAGAAGGACTTGTAATTTCCCCTACCTCTATCGGCATGCCAAAACTACCATGATAGTCCGTCCCGCCAGTCATGATCAAATCATATGTGTGCGCTAAATGTTCAATGCGTTGGTGGTCTTCTGCTGTGTGATCAGGATGATTGCGTTCAATACCGCCCAAGCCAACCTCGACAAGTTCGGGGATAAGCTCATAAGAATCGAGTTGCCCAGGATGGGCAACAACAGCGATACCACCGTCAGCTACAATTGCTTCTACAGCAAGAAACGCGTCTACATATTCGATATCACCAGATGCTGGACCTTCCCCTTTAAAAAGTTTGCGGTATAACGCTTGATAAGGCTCAGATTCATAAGCGGCTGATGTGATTTGCTGCATCACATGCTGCTTGTAAATCGTTCTACTCGGTCGTGCTATTTTGATCACGGTTTGCGGGTCAATTTGATATGCCTGTTGATTTATCTGCTCGATTTGCCAAAGTGTATGCGCCTGCCTTCTATTGCGCACCGTTTTACAGAGTGCTTCCATGTTCTTGGCATCTTGGTAAAAATCATAGCCAAGGATATGCACTTTACGATCTCGTTTAAAATCATAGGCTGAGATTTCAATTCCGGGAATGACTTCAATGCCATATGTATTCCCTAAAGCTTGTTTTTCGTTTAAACCATCGATGCTATCGTGATCCACAAAGCTCATTTGCGAAACGCCATTTTTCGCTGCCTGCTCCAACACCCTTTCTACGTGATCCGAGCCATCGGAATACGTGCTATGCACATGCAGGTCAGCTTTCATGAATAACGCCTTCTTTCACAGATTTATCTTGACTGAATTGCATATCAAACACATGATCACATAAGCCATCCATAAATTGGATGTCGTGAAAAATACCAACTAACGTCGTTCCACTTGCTTTCAATTTTTCAATGATTTCACGTACTTTTATTTTCGATTGCTGATCCAAACTGGCTGTTGGCTCATCAAGTAATAACAAGCGAGGCTTCTTCACGGTTGCCATGGCAATATTCAGCCGCAGCTTTTCTCCACCAGAAAATGTATTTGGATAATGGTCCCAAAGTTTGGGATCTAGCTCAAAATGCGTTAACGCCTTTTCTGCTTCTATTTTAGCTGCCTGTTCTGTTGCTCCCATTTCCAACAGTGCTTTCTCCACAAGCTCCCTTGATGTTGTCCGTGGCATTACATTTAAAAATTGCGACACATAGCCGATTTCATGCTTACGTAAGTAAAGAATTTCTCGCTCTGTTGCATTCGTTAAATCAATGAACCCATAGCGTGCCGAATCATAAATTATGCTTCCCTCATCAGGACGGTAAGTACGATAGATGCTTTTTAAGATCGTTGACTTACCACTACCACTTTTACCAACAATCCCAAGAAATTCTCCCTGCTCCAGTGAAAAATGAATATGTTCCACTGCTTGCCTCGTTTTTCCCAAGTGATGAATTGTAAATCGTTTGCCAAAATCTTTTACTTGCAGCATTGCCATTGCCAAAAGCCTCCTTTACATTAATTCATTCGATAATTTGTTGTCGTGATTAAGGCGCCGTTTACCATCGTCGCTGTTAACATTGGATAACCATCATCCATTCGTTCAATCACTAGCATATCTGCTTTTTTCCCCGGTTTAATGGAACCAATTTCATTATCCATTCGTACAGCTTTAGCAGGATTCAACGTTACTTTCATAAACATGTCATGCAAATCATTTCCGTCGTTATCACTTAAAGAAAAGATAGCGTGCAGTAAGGCTGCCGGGTAATAATCGCTGCATAAAATATCAATACAATCTTCTTTAATTGCTTCAGCAGCTGACAAATTGCCGGAATGCGAACCGCCAAGTAATACGTTAGGAGCACCAGCTATTGTCTTCAGTCCCAGTTTCTTCGCCTTTTTCGCAATTTCCATCGTAATTGGAAATTCGCTAATCGTTGTGCCAAATGATTGCACAAGATGTAGCTTATCCACATTATCATCATCATGTGAAGCCACTGCTATCCCTTTGGAAATAGCCAACTTGGCAACCTCCTGCATGCGTTCAATGGTCATACACTCGACGTTTTGTCGTTCTTGAATAATGGTCTGTACAGCCTCGTCAGATAAATCACGATAGCCTTGCAATGTTTCCCTATACACTTCTAAATCACGGTATTGTCCTTGCCCAGGTGTATGATCCATAAACGATAGCAAGTGGACCTTATTTGCTTCCATATTGCGGATTAACTGATCGACTTCCATAATATTGTCAATTTCAAACCGCGCATGTAGGCGATGACGGATTAAATGTAGTTCATGATGCGTGTTTGCAATGGCATCTACCATGCGTTGGACATTTTCAGGCTGTCGGATGGGTTTATGGTCAAACGCATCTTCTCTATAAAACGATAGCGAATGGAACATCGTTGTAATACCATGCCCAACCAAAATCTTCTCTGCTTCTCTTAAACTAATATTAAAATCCATCATACTGGTCGGCCTTGGCGAAGCAAGACTTTCAATATAATCGGAATGAATATCAATAAATCCTGGAGAAATAAAACCCCCATTGGCATTTACTTTTTCAGCATGGGCGTAGTTATCGACTTCTGCTTCAGGAATGATCGCTTGAATCATATCCCCTTCTACCACGACGGCATAATTTTCCAAGATTGTTTCTTCGGTAATGACGTTTCCATTATGAATGACATACACAATAGGTGACCTCCTATAATAACGAGTAAACTAAACGTTGCGTATAAGCATGTTGTGGATCTTCTAAGATTTGATCCGTTAACCCTTCTTCAATGACGGAACCATTCAGCATCACCATCGTTCGATCTGCTAGCATCCGAATAACAGCCAGATCATGGGAAACGACAATCATACTAATTCCCCACTCTCTCTGAATCTGTTTAATCAAATCAAGCACATTTGCCTGTACAGACAAATCAAGCCCTGTCGTTACTTCATCTAAAAATAGAATCGGCGGATTATTCGATAATGCTTTTGCTATTTGCACCCGCTGTTGCATTCCTCCAGAAAAGTTTTGCGGCTCTTCCTTCGAGCGAAACAACGGAATTTGCACATGTTCAAGCAGTTTGTTTCCCGTACTTTCCATGGATGAGACATGACGATTTCCCGCTGCAATCAGTTTTTCGGCAATATTTCCAATTGAAGAAAAGTTCATCTTCAACCCATTGACTGGATTTTGATAGACCATTCCGTATTTATGATTACGAATATACCGTTGCTTCTGTGGGGATAATTGAAAGACATTTTGCCCATTTAATTCGCCATTATAGATAAAAGCTTCCCCAGAAGTAACGGGCGCATCAAAGTAAAGGCATTGCATCATTGTTGATTTCCCACTACCACTTTCGCCAACAATGCCAAGTATTTCTCCTGGAAACAAGTCCAAAGATACATCCTGACATGCATAAACTGTTCCACAAATAGGGCAATAATTTTTCTCCAACTGTCGGTCTACTTTATTACGACAATGGGTACACCCGTTACCAAACTGTTTATTTAAGTTCCGAACTTGCAATATTGGTTCTTCATGCATGATGATGTTCCACCTCCACTTGCTCTTGGCTGTTCAATCTATCTATACAGTAGCTCGTATCATTACACTGATAATAAGCTTTTCCTGTTGTTTCATCGACCAATTCATCAAGGAACACATCATTTGCACCGCATAAATGACATGCCTGATCTGAAAATGTTTCCACGGTAAACGGATAATCTTCAAAAGCAAGTGACGCTACATCCGTATAAGGTGGCACAGCATAGATTTTCTTCTCTCTTCCTGCCCCTAACAAAATCAAAGCTTTCGATGTATGCATTTTCGGATTATCGAACCTTGGGATGGGACTTGGCGCCATCACGTAGCGTCCATTTACATAGACAGGATGATCGGCACCTGTTGCTGTTTTACCGTATTTCATAATTTGCTCAAATAATAAGAGCCACGCGCCGCTATATTCTTCTTCTGCATGTAATCGTTTGGTTACATACTCACTAGCTTCTACATCACGTAACGGTTCTGGCGTTGGGACTTGTAATACTAAAATTTGCTCCTCGGTTAGTGGAACTTCTGGAATCCGATGTCTGGATTGGATTAAGGAAGCGTCCTCTGTCTGGTCGGTTAGTTCCACACCGGTAGTTTGTTGGACTAACTTTTTTATACTAACGGCATTCACTGACTCATCTGCACCTTGGTCAATTACTTTTAAACTATCTTCTCTACCAATTAACGATAACGTTAACTGTAATCCACCTGTTCCCCAACCTCTTGCAATTGGCATTTCTCTTGAAGCGAATGGGACTTGATAGCCAGGGATCGCGACTGCTTTTAACGTCGTGCGGCGAATTTCCTTCTTTGACCCTTCATCAAAAAACGCAAAATGTGTTTTATTCTTCATCACTCTCTCCCTTTCTTTTAACCTCACGTACACTATCCAGCTTCGATTGGAAAGTGACATAATGTGGGAGTTTCAAATGCGATATGAACCCTGTTGCTTCTACCGAATCGATATGTAATAGAACGAACTCTTCATCATGTGTCGGGAAACTAGCTTCAGGGTGCTCTAAACATTGGTCAAGAATACTCATCGCAATTGCTTTTGTTTCATTTTGTCCGTAACAAACCCCGTAACCAATTTCAAAATCAAGTTCCTCTTCATTTTGTTCATTTTTGACAGAGACAGGGACAAACGATTCGACTTCGGAAACTTTGATTTCACCAATATAATAGCTATCTTCCTCTGTCTGTTCAGGCTCATTCGGATGCCCGACATAGATCGGAAGCATGCCAACACGGACTTCACCGACCGTTGGATGCACCTGACCGTATCCGCGTAAAGAGGCATACCCAAGAGCTGTCACGGCACCTGTTTGCCCACGTGTTAATGTTTGTAATCGAGCACTGCGCGAAGCTGGAAAAGATAGGTTTTCTTTTGTAATATCCGTCGGAGGTGTATCATCTAATTCATGACCTCCAAATAGTCCCTCTTGGCGTAAATAATTGACTACTTTCGGAAAAAACAATACTTCATCGTGTGGAGATACTACTTGCTCCAGTTTATCCAAATAGTTTTTCATCCATTGATCAATTCCTAGCTTTGTTTCTGAAGCTAACGAAAAGTCAAGTAAACGGTGCGTGTAGTCTGTCGTAGAGCCTAATATTTGCCCACCAGGAATGTCCTTAAAACTGGCGGAAATACGGCGTTCTACGCACATAGACTCGGATTCTACAATCTTACTATAATGCAGTCTCGGTAATGTTGAACGATGTGCGCGCATAATGAATACAGCCTCTTCCATACTACCTTCTGCTTGCTTAATAGCTAGCGCTGCAAGAAATGGAGAATACAAGCTACTTTCTGACATTACCTGATCGACAAGGGCACGCATTGTTGCCATGATCGTTTTCACTTCAACAACTTCTCTTTCTTGTAAACGATCGTACGTTAACCTTTCAATAGAAGCTTCAATTGCCTTTGTTCCACCTTTGACCGCTACATAACCCATCTACTCCACCTCCTGTACAGAAACCGTTGTTGTCCTAGGAACACAAGCAATCTGCATGATGTCATCCGTGAACATAAGATCGATGCCTAAAGGATATTCTTGCACTGCTTCACTCCTAGCTTGCCAAATGCTTGGCACGAAACTTGTATGTAAATCTGTTTGCCTCTGAATTCCAGGACCTGTTAATAGTAGTTGCGGCTGATTAGACAACGGCGTTTGACTTTCCATTACCCATGTAGCAGAATACTGCGGATCAACTAAATTCCCTGTTTTACAAGTAGCCATTCCTTCAATAATGGAAGCCTCGGTAGCGTCCTGTAACACAATAATAAAATCGGCTTCTTCCATAGATGCATGTCTGGCTAAAGTATAGGCAGCGATTTTTTCTTCGACGAGCTGCTTATTCTCAGAAATCACATGAAATGACACTTCTCCATCCAATAACGTCATCGCAATGAGCAACGTTGCATCATAACACGCTACCTCATAGTCCACTTTCTCTTGAAAAGCTTGTAAATTAGCTAGCTTTCCTGGACGAGCCATACGATCTAATAATTTGCGATACACCTTTTGTAAGTCATGAACTTGATCTATCGGCATACAATCTCTCTCCTGCTCTTATATTTTTAACATTTTTAACAAACAATTCCTTGCCATAGGTTGCATTCTCTATTGCTCGTGTATTTTTCAGAAAAACTTTATCTACATTTCTTGATCATGCCAAGAAAATGTTAAACATCCATCGTTTCAAAGTTTACTTTGGTTTCCATTAATTCTGCTTGTTGTCTTATTTTTTTACGGTTTATTTCTGCTTCAGCGGCCTCTAAAGTGTCCGTCCAAGACAGCGTTTCAGGTAACTGTGCATTGTAAGCTGCATCAATAATAGCTAATTGAGTTGCTACCTCATCGTGCATACCTTGTATAATGCCGATGCCGATTTCCCCTTGAATTTCTACTTTTGCTTCCGTAACGAGTACTTCACCTATATAGAATAAGGATTTCTGTGCGCTTTCCCGCATTTTCACCATTGTTAATCCATGTCTTGGGACAACGATTTCCTTGTAGGTATACGTCTGCTTAATATCGTTTGCCAGACTTGCCGCCAGGTTGGGATTTGCTTGCACAAGAATCTCTGATCTTCTTCGCCTTCTCATTCAGATAACCTCCTTTACAAGTTCATATTAACTTGTTGCCAAGTTGCTGTGTTTTAAGATATCGTAAAGTATTTGTAAAGGGTGGTTTATAATTGAAAGGCGATACCATTTAATAAACGACTTGTTGACGATTTAACTGCTGTTATCGTCCACTTAGACTTGTTCAGTTAGGCATTTCCAATTTATTAGAGTAGGGGCAAATTGAGATGAAAGCGTACTATTACGCACATGTGCTTACCTAGAGCTAAGTAAAATTGTAAACTTAAGCGAATTTTTTATGAACTTCAACTGTTTTCCAGTAAACCCTATAACCAAATTAGAAAAACTTGGCTTGTCGCCAAGTCTTATGGCGAATGGCATAGTTTTTCTTATACTATAAACCTTTAAACTTTTATACTTTCTTATAGTGGAACAAAGGCTCGGGGCGCCCGGTTAGCAACGTAGCGAGTGGAACGAATCAACTAAAGTTTTAGGTATCATGCTCCGGCAAGCCCGTCTTTAGTCGGCCTTCCTATTTAGAACGAACCGATGATGACTTATCGTAGGGCAATGGAGTAAAGTCGCCTAGTTGATTGGCGCTGGAGCCGGACGTGGCTAAATAACTTAGTAAGTTTATCTACAGCTGCAAAATTTTATAATTTCCTAGACAACTAAAAAGTCGATAAGGCCCCTCTAACATGCCTCACCGACTTTCATTCATTGTAATATCATATTTAAATTTATCACTACGATACAGTATTTTCGTATATTCCAATACTTTTTGTGTTTGTACATCAATGCAATCGGTTTCTAGTACAATAAGAGGGACCATACTACCGCATGAAAACAATTTTTGTTCATAGGAAGTTGGAAACGTAATACTTAATAAAGACTGCTTACTTGTAAATGCTTCATATCCCAATTGCCGATAGTAAGCAAACATGGATAATATTTGCGGTCCTTCTTGAGCAATGTTTGGAAATTGCTGCTGATTAACGTATGATTGATGAATAGCTATCGGTTCGTCATCAATTAATCGAAGTCGCCCAATTTTATAAATCTCTGCTTCCCTGCTAGCCCGTAACGCGTCGTACACTTTACTATCATAGCTGATTTTTGTGCAATACATATTTTTCGTTGTCAATCGATAACCAGCACGCTGCATCTTTTCGGTAAAACTGCTGTTTCCTGTCAAATGTAATTGAATTGGTTTGGCAGTTTCTTTTAAAAAACGCCCCTTACCTTGCACAGAATAAATATATCCACGAGCCTCCAATGTTGTTAATGCATTTCTAGCAGTAATGCGTGGCACGTTATACTGATCTGCAAGTTTATTTTCTGATAGAAGCTTTTCACCAGGCTTCATCGCCTTCGTAATAATTTTCTCCATTATATCGTCAATAATTTGCGTTTCTTTATCTATCGGCATGTAAATACCTCCCTACCAACTATATCAACATATTTGTAATCCTGTCATGTTGTCTCGTTCATTATGTTTTGAATCGACTCTTTCCATTAGCGGAACCCTTGTTCTTCCACATTCATTGTTAGGCAACGAACAAAGGCTCGGGGCGCCCGTTTAGCAACGTAGCGACTGGAACGAATCAACGAAAGTTTTAGGTATCATGCTCCGGCAAGCCCGTCTTTAGTCGGCCTTCCTATTTAGAACGAACCGATGATGACTTAGCTTAGGGCGATTTCGTGAAGTCGCCTAGTTGCTGGGCGCTGGAGCCAGACGTGGCTATTTCGTTGAATCCGTATCCCAAAGCAACAAATTTTATACTTTCTTATCTTTGCACAAAGGTATTAGCTACTGTTTCTTTCTTCGACATGCTGAAGGTACCTTACAGGATAAAATCAATTCATGTGCCACTGCATATAAAGTCCTATATAATGATGAAAAGAGCCATTTTACTGCGAGGGAAAACGAATGAAAAAACGATCTCCCATCAAACAAGGCAGAGCCATGAAGCTGCAAACCTCGATTACATTGTTAATTATTTTCATTGTTTCATTGTCTGTCATTATCATGAACGGGTTTTTTAGTAAGTATATCACAGAAAATACAAAAGATACGATTTCCCAAAGGTTATACACTATATCCCGCCTCGTTGCACAGTCTGACCTTGTGATAGAGGGTTTGCAAAACGAAAAGCAACGAGCTAACATTCAGGAATATGCGAATGAATTAAAAGCGTTATCAAATATCGGTTTTCTTGTCGTTCTAGATATGAATCTAATTCGCTTATCCCACCCTATTCCGTCTGAAGTTGGAAAATCTTTTTACAACCGAGAAGACGCTAAATCTTCACTTGGAGGAAAAGAATATACTTCCATTGAAAAGGGACCGCTCGGGCTAGGTATGCGTGTGTTTACGCCAATTAAGAATGAACAAAACAAACAAATTGGCGTAGTTGTAGCCGGATTATCAATGGATAAAGTGGAAGATCAAATTGAAGAAGGGCAGCGCATGATTTTATTAGGAGCTATTTTCCAACTCCTGCTCGGTGTAATTGGCGCCTACTTCATTAGTAAATACGTTAAAAAAATATTGTTCGGAATGGAACCTGTAGAAATTGCTCAGTTAACGAAGGAACGTGACACGATGTTAGAGTCTGTCAAAGAAGGGATTTTAGTAGTCAATCAGTCTGGTGAAATTACACGCGTTAACCAACAAGCGTTAAAACTTATGGCGTTAACAAAAGAATTGGAATTAATCGGTCGACCTGTAAGAAATTACATGCCTACATTGCAACAGACCATTCAGACAGGAATAGCTTCCGAGAATGGAGAAGCCCTCTTTTACGGAAAAAAAATATTATTAAACTGCTCTCCCATTTATATTGACGACAAAATCGTTGGCGGCATCGCTACTTTTCGGGATAAAACAGAGGTGCAGAAACTATTGGATGAGATGGTAGGAATTAAAAACTATACAGAGGCTTTACGAGCGCAATCCCATGAATTCAAGAACAAATTACATGTTATTTTAGGCATGCTTCATTTAAAAGAATATAAAGAATTAGAAACGATGATTCCTAGTATGGTAGATCAATTTGATGAAGAAGTTGGCTATATTTCGCAACGATTGAAACATCCAGCATTAGCAGGCTTTTTAATCGGAAAAATGAGTAAAGCTAGAGAAAGTAATATCACCTTTGAATTGGAAGAAAGCAGCTTTCTAAAAAAGGAATTTACTGCACCAATCATCCATGAATTAATTACTATTTTAGGAAGTTTAATCGAAAATGGTTTTGAAGCTGTTTTAGCATCCAATAACAAACATAAAACCGTTAAACTTTTCCTTTATTCCATAGATCAAACCATTCATATTAAAATAGAAGATAATGGACCAGGAATAGCAAAGGATCATCTCGACAATCTTTTTGATAAAAAGTTTTCCACGAAAGGAGGGGATCGAGGCTATGGACTGTTTCTTACATATCAAACTGTGCAAAAACTTCAAGGCAAGATAAACGTTTCAACTACGGCAGGAAACGGAACTGTATTTAACATTACACTAGCAATACCAATGGTGGGGGATGACAATGATCAACGTACTAATCGTAGAAGATGATGCTATGGTATCTCATATTAACGCTATGTACTTAAAACAAATAGAAGGGTTTCACCTTGAAGGGCAGGTCACATCTGTAGCTGAAGCGAGGGACTTTATTAAACAGCAACCGATAGATCTCATTTTGCTCGATATTTATATGCCGCAACAAACAGGGCTTGAATTATTGAGCTATATTCGTAAATATGAAAAAGGCATTGATGTGATTATCATTTCAGCAGCATCGGATACGGATAGCATTCAGTATGCTTTACAAAATGGGGTGTCTGATTACATTATTAAACCTTTTCAGTTTGAGCGATTTCAGCATGCGCTCTTAAGCTATCAAGAAAAACAACGAATCGTAAAAGAAAAAAAGCAACTGAGCCAATCGGAATTAGATCAATTACTTGGAGGGGATTTGCCTGAAAGAGATATTGAACAGCCTGCGTTACCAAAAGGGTTAGCTCCAGAAACGCTGTCGCAAATATGGGATTGTACGCAAAATTTTGGCGATAAAGGATTTTCAACCGAACAATTAGCTAATAAAATTGGCATGTCACGAATTTCTATCCGTAAATATCTATCTTTTTTGAAACAGCAACATGTTATTACATCATATATTTCCTATGGCAATGTCGGACGACCATTAACCATGTATAAATGCTTGCCACATCGACAAGCTTTGATTGCAACATACTTAGAATAAGTTTATATCATAAGAGAACAATCCTGTAATAAAGCAACATAAGATGAGGATAAAACTAAAACACCCCCTTCGTATAATACGAGGACACCAAAGCTAAGCAACAAAATTGAATCCTTCAATAAATGAAGGAGAACGATCCCTTCAAGTATTGTAAACTGTTGGAGCTGAGCTTAGGCTAAACATGTTACGCAAGCATAGGATTTCTGTTGGAGGTTTATTTTAGCAGGAAAACAAAGTCTTGTGGCGAAAGACTTTGTTTTTCTTATACTACAAACCTTTAAACTATTATACTTTCCTATAGTTACGTGAAATATACCGGTTCGTTACACCTTCAGAAACACTTCCTATTCTTTACAATAATCCAACCCATTGCCAATACGTTGCACTAAATAAGATAATGAAAAGATAACCGATTACCGTTATTGGTATACCAGATTTTAATAATTGTTTTGCTGTAAATGTTTCTGTTCCATATGCAAGCATATTTTGTGGTGCGTTCACAGGAAGTAAGAAACCGAAACTAATTACGAATTGCATGATGAGCACAAGTCCAGGTCCATTGAATGATGTCGATTCCATGCCTGTTACTAGCGCAATAACAATCGGGATTAACGCAGATGCCAAACTGGTTGCACTCGCAAATCCTAAATGAATGAGAATATTAAATAATGCTAAGATAGCTACAATAGCTACAATTGACATGCCAGCTAACCCCATTGCTTCAAATGTGTTAGAAGATAACCATGTAGCTGCTTCTGTACTTAATAACACCATTCCGAGTGATATTCCGGTTGCGAATACGACCAACGTTCCCCAAGGAATCTTTGCTTGCACTTCTTTCCACGTAAAGATACCTACTTTAGGAAGTAGCATGATCGCAACAGCAATAATGGTAACTGTGGTGGAATCCAGCGGATGAAAGATGCCTTCCGTAGACCATAAGAACAACAATGCAACGGAAATAGATATTAATCGCCACTCATTTGGCTTCATTTTCCCTAACGCTTGAAGCTGAGATTGAATGCTATCGCCACCAGCAAGGTTCGTTTCTTCTGGTTTGATCAGCTTTGTCATGACGAAAAACAACATGACAGACATCAATATTGACCATGGAGCAGCATACATGAACCATTTCCCCCAAGCTACATCCATACCAAATTCCGATTGCATAAATCCTAACGCTACCATATTTTGCGCAGCAGCTGTTTTAATTCCAACATTCCAGATGGAAATGGACTGAACAGCAGTAATAACTAATAATGCCGCAAGCTTACTCTGCTTTGTTAAACCAAATGCGGCAACGATTCCTAATAATATTGGAATAATGGTACCTGCTCGCGCTGTCGCACTTGGAACAAATAGTGCAAGTACAAAGCTTACAGTAATCGTTCCCATTACTAAACGGTTTGGTTTCGTGCCTATTTTTGACATAATAAACAACGCAATTCTCTTGTGTAGTCCTGTAATCTCCATAGCAGCCGCCAAAAATAGAGCTCCTGCAACCAGCCCTACAGCTGTTGAGCTAAAACCTCCAATTGCCATTCCTAATGCTTCTTTTGTCCCGTACATGATGGTGGGGTCTTCAATGGTAGGAGATAGGCCAACTAAGATAGCTAACCAACTGATAATCATTACTGCACTTACCGGATAAGGCACTGCTTCTGTCACCCACAAAACGACCGCAAACGTCAAAACTGCAAGCACCCTTTGCCCGACAAGTGGAAGTGAATCAGGGTTTGGTAATAATAAAATAATAAATAAGACAAGAAAAGCTAAACCAATACCAATCCAATTTTTCCGGTTCATAATACCCTCTCCCTTCTTCTTTCTCACCTTTATTGTAAGACATTTCACCCACATGTAAGCGATGACATTTGTTGCGAAACACTTTAATTAGTTACGTAATTCACATTCTATTCAAACTTTTATCTAGCGCAAATAACCTAACAGCAACATAAACTCACTGTTAGGTTATTAGGAACACTATTATAATCCTTGCTATATTGACTGAATCTTAATTAATAATCATTCAGCTAAACGTACTTTTAGGTAAGAGCTATAGTTATAAATTTTCCAAAAACACACGAATGACGTCAACACCACCAATAAATGTACCTAAAGAGCTACCGAGATTTGCTAGTACTACAATAAGTAACACCCTCGTCACTTTATTGCGCCAAAACCCCTTAACCGTAAATACATCTTCAGATAAATTCTCAAAATCACGAACATGCGGTCTTCTTACATATGCTTGCACGAAGCCAGCAAACCATCCCGCTGCAAGTAATGGGTTTAAAGAAGTGATCGGAGCAACGAGTAATGCCGTTAAAATAGTAAGCGGATGCCCTAACGCAATTAATGCACCGAATGCTGATAATCCGCCATTCCAAATGACCCAGCTTACTGTTTGTTCCCAACCAGCTTGTGGATTAGCATAAAACGTATACGCAATAATTGCCAAAATAAGGATCGGGATTGACCAACCGATAATTTTAGGCAGTTTTGATTTTGGAGGCAACTCTCGTAGTTTATTTAAATTATGATCCTTTTGTATTTGTTCCTTTATCCCCGGCACATGAGCGGCACCAAGCACAGCAACGACCTTTTCCCCGGGTGCATCTTTAATTTTTTGAGCTAAATATTGATCTCTTTCATCGATGAGCGGTTTCTTTAGCTTTGGGAAAGTGTCTGTAAACTCTTGCAACACCGTATGAATCGTGTCTTGTTGCTTCATTTTTTCTAATTCTTCCTCAGAAATTGTCTCTTTACTAAAAATGCTCGCAATCACTTGCGTTAACAACATCGCTTTTCCTTTTAATCCAATATTATTCCATATTCTTGCAAAGGTGATTTGTATATTACGATCTGCTAACACAAGTTCTGCATTTGCTTCTTGTGCAGAATCAATCCCTTGAATCATTTCTTGACCGGGGTTAATACCAAACTGCTTTGCCATTCGTTTTTGAAAAGAAGAGATGGCTAAATTCATTAACAATAAAGAAGCTTTCTTCTCTTTTATCACTTTAAATATATCCATGTTTTTCCACTTGTTATCATCTTTGATGGATTGATACCGTTGTTCATCAAGCTCTACACATACTGTATCTGGTTTTTCGGCTTCAATTACTTCTTTTACTTGTTCCGCACTATGTTTAGAAACATGAGCCGTTCCAATTAGAATATATTCCTTATTGTTCAAATATATCCGTGTTATATTGTCCTCTGTCATATATTCCCTTCCTTTACTCCCAACATGTAAACTAATTTTATTATACGTGAATTATACCTCTATTGGAAGTTCAAGGGAAAACGATCTAGCCCAAAAAATTTCGAAAAGTTTGCATCATAATGCTTAAAATTCGCAGTTTATTAGAGAAAGGACATTTTTTGTCGCATTTAACAGAATATAAAATCAAAACAGAAAACAACTTAGCTAGCTACGTATATGCAATAAACAGTGGATATACACTTAACCTCCATGATGGTTTTTATAGTACAAAGTAAGCAACTTACTATTGCCGAAGAAGTTAAGATTTCCGTCTTTAGCAACGAAGTGTATATCCACTGAGAGCTAAAGGCAACAATTTTTTTAACCTTTTTCCAAATAAGGGACTGTATAAAAGGTATAAAATGGTTTGCAGTCCTCACAAATAACAGACAGACTAATTCGTCTTTTTCATGCTACATCGCTACATTAAAAAGTGACATAAGGGACTAGTTGTAGCCAAATATTTTTACATAAAGAGATTCGAGTCCCTATTTAAAACGAGAAGTCCTAAAATACATTCAACAACACACCAACGATGGATATTACGATTAAAAATAACAGTACTTTTGTTGCACTCCATTTTCTCTTAGAGATCAAATACCAGCAAACCAAAACGGCAATAAGAGGTAACAACTTAGGGAAAAATCCATCTAGCGTTTTTTGGAATTCTAATACTTCCTCACCATTTGGGATCTGTAAAATGGTATTCAATTTTACAAAAGAGGCAGCTAAACCACCTACCACCATGACACCCAGTAAAGTGAATGCGCTTCTTAATCTTTCTGAGTTGGCTCCTAACAATTCATCAACAGCTTGAACTCCCATTTTATAACCACGCATATATAATAAATACGATACGGTTAAAATGATAGATAGATACCCTACAATGTAAACAAAAACCCCTACCGGATTTCCATTAGCCGAAATCCCCATTCCTATAGAAAGTAATATTGGAATGATAATACCCTGAATAATCGAATCACCCATTCCAGCAATTGGGCCCATTAATCCAGTTTTGACACTATGAATCATCTCATCGTTAACTTCTTTGCCGTTAGCCCTTTCTTCTTCAATTGATGCTACAACACCATTCACTAAACTTCCTACTTGTGGTTCGGTATTGTAAAAAGCCGTATGTCGTTCCAAAGCTTGCTTATAAGCTTCTGGATCATCTTTATATAATTTCTTTAAAATTGGTATCATGGAATGTGCAAAACCATTTGCTTCTAATTTTTCAAAACTCATAGAAGATAAATGGAACATAGCCCAGCTTCTCCAACCTCTTTTTAAATCTTTTTTATCTAATTTCGGCATTTTATATCACCCCATCATCATCTGTTTCAATTTGTGATTGACCTAAGCTAAGGAAAACGATATAAGCTATTAATACACCAAACACTGTTAGCGCAATCATACTATCCGTAAAGAAAACGATAATGACAAATCCTGTGAGAAAGAAAATCAATTGTTTGTTTTCTTTTATAAGCAGATTCATTAATAAAGCTATTCCTAAAGCAGGAAGTAGTCCACCCAACACGGTCATAATTTGAGTTACATCTTTTGGGATAATATCTAAAACTCTTGTTATAAAACCTTGTCCAAAATAAACAGCAAGTGTTATAGGTACTACCCTAAGGACAAAGTTCAACAATTGTGGATATACGGCGTTGTTATATATAATCTTGGTTGCATTGCCTTCAGCGGCCGCTTTTTCCGTTCTTTTATTCCACACTGAATTTACAATCATCATTAAATTGTGCAGGATTAACCCTAGCGTTCCAATACCGACTGACAACGTAACAGCAACGCCAGTATCTGCGTTTGATAAAAGACCAAGGGCTATCCCACCATATGCCGCATAAGTTATTTCTGAATTTTGTGTACCTCCTGTACTAATGGTTGCTATAAAAGCAGCCTGAACAGCTACACCTAGAATAATTCCGGTGGTAACATCTCCTAAAATAAGACCAATAATCAAACCAGCTACTAATGGTCTTCCTAATACATAATAACCACCAGTAACACCCATTAACCAAGGAGACGAAACAGACCCTAAATAACAAAATATACCTATCAACAATCCTTGCATTAATAATAGTAGATCCATATTCATCTTTCCTTCCGTTTAAAAATTAGAAGTTCTGTTTAACTTTTGACCATTTAACAGCTTTTTCATCGGGGATTAACTGAAATTGAATGGTCTTTCCATGATTCTCTAAAAAGTCAAAAGCAGACTTATCTTCTTCTGATATGGTTACATTTTTTGCTACCGTTTTCCCACCAGCTATTGCACTAATTGGGCCAACATTAATATCAGTCCCAAAATCACCACCTGATTCTACGATTTCTCGCAATGTTACAGGTGTTTTAACAATTAAAAAATAATTCTTTTTTGATTCTCTAGCTTTTTTAATTTTCTCTATACTCTCATTCACGGTAAATACGCCAACTTTAATTTCTGCTGGGGCTGCATTTGTAAATATCTTTTTTTGGATCGGGTCTTGAGCAATGCTATCATTAACTATTAGAATTCCATTACAAGGCTTAAATCTAGACCATCTAGCTACTATTTGCCCATGTATAACTCGATCATCAATCCTAACTAATGTAATTGCCATTTTCATCTACTCCATTCTATATCTCAATAATTTCAATTGTTTTGAAGCAAGTTTGTTTCACAAAATCTGTTAATTCAGAGATGCTTTTCATAAAGCCTGTACCATTTATAATTTCTAAATAGGTTGGTAAATTTACTCCTGCTATAATAGCAAGATTATTTTTATAAGTTAACGCATATTTTATGCTTTCATTACAAGGAGTTCCGCCTTTTATATCACATAAAATAACGACCTCATCATATTCTTCAGTCATCACATTTAATTTCTCTTCCAGCCTCGCAGCGAAATCACTAACACCTTTATCATCTAGCGAGATGTGACTGACATTATCCTGTTGTCCTGTAATCATTTCGCCTGTTTTAATTAAAGCCTCGCAAAAAGGCCCATGAGAAGTTACTAATACTCCTATCACTTAATCACTTCCTTTTTCACTATTAAGAACGTTATAGATTATGGTCTAGAGATAAGAAAACAATAGCTTTTCGCATAATCCAAGTTTTTACGATAATTATTGCTTTTGTTATGCGTTCTCACACAGGAAGCAATGATATTTCCATTCCCTTCGCCGTGTAACAAAATGTAGCGCTTTATACTTAACCTCCTTTCATCATATTGTTATAACTTTATAAAGTTATAATAACATTATTTTAAAACGCTTTCTATTGTTTTTTGTTACAGTATTGTTACAACTACGTTTGATACTTCTTTATATAGCTTGTCTTTGTGTCACAAAGATATGCAACAACTTATACAGTGTGACTATTTTTTCTATATCCGACCTTACCTTCACTTTGCCCATTTAGTTTGCACAACATAGATAAGACGAAACGCAACGTACCATCGAAATCACGATTCAAAACCCTATAAACGAAGTGCTACCTCCATTCAGTAGGAGATTTCACCCACCTCCTACTGAATATTTCGTATCGATATAATCTAGGCGATGTAAATGAATTGGCATGTAGACGCTGTAACTAAAAGTACTTACAAAAAGCGATAAAATTCATACCATTTTCACCTAATAAACGCTTTTATTGTTCCTACTGTGCTTCCCACACTTGGACCATGAGGAGAAATTTTATACTGCTTCACACATTCAGGAACAATAAATGTCTCACCGTAATGAATAACAAAAGGTTCAAATGATGCATTAACACTTGTAACAATAATTTCCTCACCTTCAACAAGCGTTAATACATTGACGCTGTCTTGCGTTTCATGCATCACTTCTGATGAAAACCAATGACGTCTGGTCTCAATAGGTTCTCTTATATGAAGCCCTGTTTTTTCTTCTGTCCAACCATCGCCCTCTGCGATTTTAACTACTTGGTTACTTACTTCCTTCTCAACCCAGTCTTCATCTCTAGAGATATCAATATTTTTCTCACCATGCTCTAAATGAATCGGTCTCGGCTTGCCATCTAAATCCACTCTCTCCCAATCCCATAGTTTAAAAGTAAAACGATTAGGGGTAGAGCTAATTTCTAAAACAACACTATTCTTACCGCTACAGTGAATTGTTCCAGCTGGTATAGAATAATGGTCATGTTTCTTTATCTTTTTACGATAAATAAAATCTTCATCCGGAAATCGCTTACCTTCTTCCTGTGACGATTTTAAGGCATCTACTAGAGACTGTTTTTCAACTCCGTTTTTTACACCTAAATATATAACAGCATCTTCCTCAGCCTCTAAAATGTAATAGCTTTCATCTTGAGTATAGTGCAGCCCAAATGTTTCTTGAGCATATTCTACCTTTGGATGCACTTGCAAACTTAAGTTGTCGCCACCCATTGTATCCAAATAATCAAATCGAATTGGAAAGCTTGTTCCATACCTTCCATATACTTTTTCACCTAGTAACGAAACTGGACGCTGGTAAACGATATCATTAGCGGGTATTTCAAACTTTTCTCCGTTTATGCCAAGATATATACTGTTCTCTTCAGGAACACAATCGAAGCACCATGCCAAATTTATTTTGTCTTTTGCTACATTAAATTTTTCTTGCATCCATTTGCCACCCCAAACCCCAGAATCAAAATAAGGAACTAAGCGAAATGGTCTTTGAACCACCTGTGACAAAGCCATCTGATAATCATGTCCTGCTATCATTTTAGGCTGGTTCTCTTTGTTAACATCTAACATAAAGTCAACTTTATCAAATAGACTCTTCTTTAACTTGTCCGCAATTCTCCAGTCAAAATAGTAAGCACGTTTTACCTTACGAAGCGTTTCCTCCTCCCAGTTATTGGCCTTCCAATTACAAACTTTCTTAGCTCTATATCTTAATTGAATTTCCCATCTTGCTAAGTTTGTATAAAGCAATAAATCAGAAGGAGCTACTAACGATGCGCCCACTCCATATATAACAATTTTTTTATCTCTAGCATGATTAATTTTAGCCAATGTTTTATCAAATTTTTCTTCGTCTATAAAGTCAGCTAAAGCATGATTGCTCATAACTCCAAATACACGATCGTCTGTTAAATAATCTTGTATTTTAGCAGTAATTTCCTCACTGGATAAAAAGATTTCATCAGCGTGAATGATTAGGTCTGGTTTTAGCTGATTTATTAACTGCTCCAATTCTTCTTCCAAGGTTCCTGGATAACATTCTATTGTAATAACATTAGCTTTTCTTTGTTTTATTGCATCATCTACTTTTTTCCATATTTCATCATATCCAGTATATAGATCAATACCTCCCTTCATATCAATTTGAGGATATAAATCATAAGCCATAATAACTGCTCCCTTCTTTACTTTATTGTAATAATGTTATAACCATATAACATTAATGTAAATAATATCAGACTTAAATATAGGTTGCAATAGATATTATATTTTTTTGTAAACCTTACCTAAATTATTCATATCTTCAAGCTGGGAAAAGAAAATATATTAAAACGCAGAAATACAGAGGAAAATGAATCTAAAAACAAAGGAAATGCACATAATCTGTGTCTGGGATGGGACACGACCTTACCTTCATGGCGTTGAAAGCTACTTCGCCTTATGATGACCGCATGTCCCTAAACGAGGAGGTTCCAAAATAAGAGTAATTTCCATTGTAAGCTATCTGTTGTTGAATTCTATACAACAAATCTATTCGTTTTGCTCAACTGTTCCCATTGTTGGACAATGCAATTAAACATTTATGTTTTTGGTAATTAATTCCGTTCTCTTATGTATTTTGTATGAACTATACCACTCGATATGATATAATGTTATAACAATACTTCATATAGATAGGAGGAAACATTTTGGCTAGTAATGCAATCCCATTATATGTTCAAATTGCAGATCGTTTGCGAGATAATATTAAAATGGGGAAATGGAAAGAAGGGAATAAAATCCCAACCGAAGTGGAATTGTGTAAAATATATGATGTGAGTAGAATTACAATAAGAAAGGCAATCGATGAATTGGTGAAAGAAGATTTGCTTCGTCGCCAAAGAGCTAAGGGAACCTTTGTAACCGATTTCGTTGAACCTTCAGATAATTTCACCGTTGTAAAAAGCTTCACAGAAGAGATGAGAGAATTAGGTGAAAAAGCACGGACAATGGATGTCAAATTAGAGATAACCGATGCTGATAAAAAACTTGCGATGTACTTAAACATGAATATCGGTGATAAGGTAATGATTTTAAAAAGAATCCGAGGAGATTCGAAACAAGCCTTTGTTTATTCGGTATCATACTTTAAAAAGCATGAAAATTTCTCTTTAGATCCCAATGATTATTACGATTCTTTTTACTCATACCTTCATCAACACGGCATTCAAGTGAAAGATAATAGTGAAGTTGTAGAAGCTGTACTACCTAATTATGAAGTACGAACAGCATTAAGTATCAACAAACATGAACCTGTTTTAAAACGAACACGCTTCACTTCATGTAAACCCCAAAATTTTTATGAATACACAATAAACTACTATATCGGGAAGTCCTATAAATATTACTTAGACTTCAATTAAAAGTTATCGAAGAGGTTCAACCAACCCTCAAATGAAGCTTTATAGGATTATAATTCATGACTAAGAACATTTTCCTTCTATCTTAAGGGAATATGACTAAAGCAAGATAACATTTATTTCAGACGAGATAGCGGCAGGTTGATACAACCTTAAAACTGGTGATAGAAACAGTTATATAGTATTCCGAAAGAGTGACTGATCTTAAGATAAAAAGGATGTTTTCAGCTAGTTAAATAACAAAATTAGCCTTTTTTTAAAAAAACATCCTATGCGATCAAACTTCTCATAGAACAGTCTACTCTTTTATAGGGGATTTGAACATTCCATGGTTATTAACTGAGACCATATTACATTTTTCTAAACCCACACGTAAATAAGCTTTGGTATCTCATGTAATGATACATGGTACGTGCATGCCTTCCCTTTACAGTTGTAGGATCGATTTTCAACTGCATCCGCTCAAGAAATGCTTGATCGCATTTACAGTGATCTCCAGTACGTCTATAACACAAATCATGTTCCTTGCAAATTGCATCTACATCATTGATGGGTTCACCCGGACCACTGCATCCAGGACCACACCAGCGGTATCCGCCCGGAAAACAGAAGGCTGCCTTACGCTGTCTCCGCATTGTAAAAACCCCCTCCCTAAAAGCTTTTACAATACTATATTCCCGTGTGCATCAATTAGCCGCTGCGAATGCCCTGTACTTTTTAATTAAAAAGAGCATCATTAACACCTTTTTTTATTAAAATTGTTGACTCTTTATGCATAAATCTTATACGATAAGGCGCTATAATGTTTTCATAATAGCGCCTGTAACATCCTATGAATTATTATCCATTTGCTTTAACACTCTAGCTGGATTTCCACCAACGACCGTATTTGCGAGAACATCTTTTACTACGACTGAACCTGAGGCAACGACAGCATTAGTGCCAATACTTATGCCTGGATTAATAATAGCACGCCCACCAATCCAAACATTGTCGCCAATTGTTACAGGCTTTCCATACTCCTTCCCGGCATTTCTTTCATCCGCTTTTAAGGGATGTGTCGCTGTATAAATATGTACTCCTGGAGCCAGCATACAGTTATCGCCAATCTTAATCTCACAAACATCTAACATGACACAATCAAAATTAGCGTAAAAATGATTGCCTACATGAATGTTATACCCGTAATCACCACGAAATGTTGGCTCGATATAGAGTTCATTTCCCGTAGAACCAAATAAATCTTGTAACAACTCCTTACGTTTTGCTAGCTCCGTTTCTATGGTTTGATTAAACAGCCGCGTTTTCATTCGGCAAATTTCTCGATCATGGGCAAGTATTGGATCAGCTGGATTGTATAATTCACCTTTAATCATTTTTTGTTTTTCTGATGTCATTTATGGTAGCTCCTCGCTGTCTTTTGCTTTTATTATACTATAGGAAAGTCTAAAGGTTTATCGTATAAAAAACGACAGTGTTTTTTCGCTATAAAACTTGGCAACAAGCCTATTTTTTCTACTCAACCATGATTCACATTCGATATAATAGATACCAACTTCATGAGACGTTAAAAAGATATATTTTTACGACTGAACACATGTTTTAATTTAGTTGAAATAGCATGACGAGCGAGTACCCTAATACTACAAGCAAAACAGATCCAACAACCCCCGCTGCAAAAGACTTCATTCCAAGTCTTCGAAACGTCTTTAAATCAACATTCAAGCCAAGACCTGCCATCGCCATGGCAATAAGCAAATAGGCAGTAGCAACAATCAAATCCGCAACAGATTGTGATACAATGCCAAGTGTATTAAATCCACTCATTGCAAGAAAACCTAAGATAAACCAAGGAATAATGGACATCGATACTTTTTTACCCGTTTCTTCCCCGCTTCGCTGAAACAAGTAACCTACGACAATCACAACCGGAACTAATAATGCCACTCTCGTTAATTTAACAATAACAGCTAAATCTACAGCTTCACTTCCGGCAACATCAGCCGCCGCTATCACATGTGCTATTTCGTGCAGTGTAGCACCTGTAAAAATGCCGTATCCAGTCGGCGATAAATGTAACATCGTATAAATTACACTGTATATTAACGTAAACAGTGTTCCTAACACTGCAACTGTAGCTGCACCAACAGCTGTCTCATCATCTTTTGCCTTTACTTGTGGTGCAATCGCAACCACTGCTGCAGCACCACAAATCGCTGTCCCACATGCTGTTAAAATCCCTAGTCGTTTGCCTACTCCAAACCACCTTGTTAATCCGTAGACAACAATTAAAGTAAATACCAAACAAATAGCTGCAATCATAAATACACTTATTCCCGCTTCATAGATATCTACTAGGTTGAGTCGCATACCTAATAAAATAATCCCGAAACGGAGTAGCTTTTTATTAGAAAATGTAACTCCTTTTTGGAGATGATTTGGAACACCAACTATCTGCTTCCATAGCATACCTATAATAATAGCAATAACAAGCTGACCCATAATCGATAAAAAAGGCAGTTTCGCAACATAGTTAGCTATAATAGCAATAATTAATGTAATGCCTATTCCTTGAATAAATGCAAGACGTCCCGTTCTCTTTTCTTTATTCTTCACCACATTCACATCCTTTTATCTCTCTCCCTTTTACTTTACCGAACGAAATATTATTAGTAAAATACATATAAATAATTGTTATTATTATCTTTCTTAATAAAAAAAGGGGATGGCTACATGTATTATGATGCTTTACGTACTTTCATTACTTTGGCAGAAGTTAAAAATTTCACCAAAACAGCGGAAGTCTTACACATATCGCAGCCGAGTGTCAGCTTACATATAAAGAATCTGGAACGTGAACTAGCAACAGAATTAGTAGTTCGTTCCCGAAAATCATTGCAACTATCACCAACAGGGGAAATCCTGTATGAACGCGCCAAACAAATTTTGAAGATTTATGAACAAACCAAACGTGATATATTAGAACAACAAGAAATCGTAAAAGGTAGGTTAAAGATAGGTGCCAGCTTTACGATCGGGGAGTATATATTGCCAGCTTTACTTGCAGATGTACATACAGCTTACCCCGACCTTGAATTGGAAGTAGTTATTGGAAATACAGAGGAAATTGTCCAGCAAACAAAACATTTTCAGGTGGATATTGGACTTATTGAAGGACAAACGAGTGATAAAGAACTAGCTGTATGCCCGTTTATGGAAGATGAATTATGGGTTGTTGCACCTCATCAGCATAAATTAGCAAATAAGGCGGAAGTAACTACTTCAGATTTGCAAAGCCAAGCATGGATTTCCCGTGAAGAAGGGTCGGGGACACGCGAGTATTTAGAGCATGTCATTCGCTCCAACGGATTAAAAGTGAAATCCATTATTACCATTGGTAGTAATCAAGGGGTAAAGGAAAGTGTTATTAATGGGATGGGACTTTCTTTACTTTCTTACAGTGTGATTGAGCGGGATGTTCAATTAAAACAACTCGCCATTTTGCAGATGGAAGACATGCATTTCAGACGGACATTTTCCTATGTTTATTCACCTATTATGAAAAACAAGCGAAACGTAGTCACTTTTATCAATATGTTGCAACAGAAATGGCCTTATGCTAAATAACGCAAAACAGCATGCAGTAGGAATGTCTTGCTACCTCCTACTGCAACACTAGCATCCACAAAGGCATCTATGATTCTATACTGGATAAATACGTCTCCCCTAAAACTTCTTTCATGTGATATTGATTTGTAGGCAGCTCTTTTTTTACAAAATCAGGGAAATCAGTCGGAGATAAATCATACATTTCCTCAACTTCCTTCGCGAATAAGAGCTTGTCCTCCTGCAACAAAGTGGGTAGGGATGGTCGGCTCTCTGCTTTTAAATCCTCCACACCTATCACTTTCTGTAATCCAGCAATATAGTTATTCAGCTCTCTAGCACCTACTATTTTAACTCCTTTATTTTCTTCATTCATCATAATGATTGTAGGGAAACCTCTGACACCTAACCTTGCTGCAAGCTGAAAATCTTCATTCAATAACTGTTGCGCACGAGCAGACCCAGCTTCATCAACGATTGTTCCTCCATCCAATCCCATTCTATTTACAATGTCAACAAGCACAGAGCGTTCAGAAACCGTTTGATTAAACGCAAATACAGCTTCTCGAACTCGACGCAGATATACTTCCGCTAATGCTTCACTCTGTTTTTGAATGACTTTATACACACGGGAAGGAGGGTAGGAAGATTGAACAGGGTTATCGTACCAAAGTGTACCGTCAATTGGCATTCGACTATGCTCACCAACTTCTTTCCAATGTAAAGCTACATCTTCCGACTTAGAAATGCCATTCTTATGGTCGCCAAACCCTTCCCATTTTTCCAATAACCCTCCCATTACAACTCGAACATTAACATACGAACCATATTGCTTCACAAATCTGCGAAGAACAGGTTCTAATGCCCAACAGTGTGAACAGATAGGATCCGTCACATAGTACAAATCTATTGAATTATCCGGTTGGTCGAAATCCATCATTTCCATTTCTTTGTCTTCAACCTCACCGCACACGCCCGTCTCCAAATCACAGATCATTTGATCCTTGTTTGACATATTTGAAAACCTCCTCGTTTTAAAAACTATCTATGAACATTTTCCTCAACTCTTGAAGGTACGTTAGTTGCTTTCTATTCGTATTGTAGTACATAATTTAATTCATTAGTATCGATATTTCGTTGGATATGTTGCTTATCCAACACTATTAATAAATCGTTGAAAAAGAGGAGGAAAAATATATGAGTAATCCAAACACAGATCCTCGAATGCGTCGGACACGAAAATTAATTATGGATTCTTTCATCACGCTTTCTAATAAAAAAGAATTTAAAGATATCACAGTTACGGATATTACGAATGAAGCAACTATTAATCGAGCTACTTTTTATTATCATTTTGAAGATAAGTTTGATCTGTTGGCGCAGGCTTTAGAAGAGGGATTAATAACAAATATAACTTTTGATTTAAGTGATTATGAAGAAATCAATGAAGATATGATTATTAGTACTTTTATTGCTATTACTAACTTTTGGGATTCATTGGCTCACCGCTGCCAATCAGGCTATGAGGATACCATATCTCGTATCATTATAGATAAGTTAACGAACATATTTTATCTCATATTATTAAAGCAGCACTCCATTTCTGAAAGTTCCGCCTTAAAAAGCACAGCCATCATGCTAAGCTGGGGTATGTATGGTGTTT
The DNA here is from genome assembly GCF_013393565.1 of Virgibacillus sp. Lineage (NCBI taxonomy): Bacteria > Bacillati > Bacillota > Bacilli > Caryophanales > Bacillaceae > Virgibacillus > Virgibacillus sp. Next base: position 11,302 of record NZ_JABXHF010000033.1, on the reverse strand, counting down.
CTATTGAATGGCGAACAAACAGTCAGCAATCGAGAAAAGAATTTATTCAACTAATCATTCCTTACATTCTCCATGGGGTTAACAAAAAGCAATAAGATGGAAAATATATGGTTTATCTCCTAAAATAACGGGACGTGTTTAATGCATGCTGGGAAGATATATGTCGCACCTATGAAAGGTGCGTGGATTGAAATAAAACAAGCCACTTTCCAAATTACAACCGAGCCGAACAATATAAATGTTCGGCTCAGTCTAGTTCTATCAACAATTAAAAGTGGTTAAGCCTCACCTGCTTCAGCATTACATTTCCATTAAAAACCTTTTTAGGTACAATTTCATAAAAACATATTGAAACCCACACCCTATCTAAATCGTAATAAACATAAATAGAAAAGAAGATATTTCTACTGCATTTATAATCTTATTTAGAAAACTATCTTATAAAAGACTGCAAAGGAAGGGTTTATTTTGTACAAAAACATAGAAGAACCGAAACGAAAAATTTCACCATACGCTATTAATGTATGGCGGATTACAAACACAATCGGACATACTATATTTCTCCTTATCTTAGTCGTTTTACTTATCATGGACTCCCACTTTGCTTGGTATAGCTGGATTAGTTACATATTATGGGGCTTACTAGGTTTTACGATTATCTCTGCTGTTTGGAGTATAGTTTTTGAACCGACATTACTACAAAAATATTGGCGGTATGGTTTGAATAAGGAATTTGTCCAATTAAAGCACGGAAGATGGAATTTGGCACACCAAGTTATCCCTATGACAAAAATTCAATATGTTAGCCTACAACAAGGACCCATTTTACGAAAATATGGACTATCAAGTATCTCCATTGGTACAATGGCTTCCACTCATGAAATTCCTGCTATACAAGAGGACGAAGCAAAGGCTATTCGAAATGAAATTGCTGAACTTGCCAAAGTGAAGGAAGTGGAGAACTAATGGATCAAAAAAAGCGCATGCACCCCATGATGATGCCCGTATCATTTTTTGCATCATTAAAGGACATTTTCTTCGTATTTATTATTTTATTTGTACTTAACTATTCCTCCGAAGCAACGTGGGTAGAAATTGGTAGAATCTTATTTTTTGTCTACCTAATTTATGAGTTTGTGTCGGTTATTGTAACGTGGTGGCGTACTACATATAGCATCAATGAAAGCTTCATTGAAATCGAGCAAGGCCTTTTCACACGTAAACATCATCAAATTCCGTATGATCGGATTCAAAATGTCCAAACAAATACCCCGTTTTATTTACGACCATTTCATCTAACAACGCTGACGTTAGAAACGGGAGCAGAAGATGAGGATTCATCCTTCACTTTTACAGCCATTACGAAGGACGAAGCTCAACAAATTGAATATGTTTTAGACCATTACACGAAACAGAAAACTTCGGATGCAATAGACACAAATATAATAGAAACAGAAACAGACGAAGCCCAAGCCATGACAAAAGAAGAAAAAAATGTCCACTTTAATCCCACTAAAAAAGTCATTTTAAAAGCTTCTGTTTTATCATTTAGCTATTTATTGCTTATCCCTGTACTAGCATCAATGTTTAGTAATATTGACGAAGTATATGATCTATCCGCAACGGGAAATAAGATTATTCAATTTGTAAAGGACTCTTGGTTTTGGATTGGTGCTTTAATCATCCTATTTATTATCGTTGCAATTTGCTTTGGAATAATGCGTACTTACTTAAAATATGGTCGTTATGAAATCTCATCTGATCATGAGCGGATTTATATTCGTAAAGGTGTATTAAACGAACAACACTTTTCCATTCGTAAACAAAATGTGCAAGCCGTTCATATTAAACAATCATTGTTAAAACGCATGCTTAAAATAGCTGAAGTAAAGCTAATTAGCGCTGGTGGGGTTGATCTTTCAGGGGAAGAAGTAAATTCCCTTTATCCATTTTTACCAATTCATCGCGCATATACGATCATTGAAGAAATACTACCTGAATTCGCAGTACAAACAAATATGGAATCACTCCCGAAGAAATCGTTAGTAGCGCGAATGTGTCAAACACCTGTACTTTGGGTCATCGGCACCATTATTATTGTTATTTTCTTTCCAACATGGTGGCCTGTATCGATAATTTTGTTTCTATTTACGATCGTGTCACGCTTACTAGATTATTATTTCACTCACTTTTTAATTCATGGGGAAACATTGCAAGTCCGTACAGGAGGCTTCTTCATGACAACAAGCATTACAACGCGAGAAAAAATCATTGAATTTAAGCTAGAACAAAATTTTATTCAAAAACGTTTTGACCTAGCAAATATGGAAACAGCAAATCGAAGCAAACCTGTTCATACCACTCCCTTATATAACATACCTATGCAGATGACACAACGTGCGTTTATCTGGTATACAGGACGAAACCCGAGAATAGAAGGAGGATTGGATGGAGAATAAAATTTATTGAGAATAATTTTTTTTCGGCTGGAAAAACATCATTAAAAACAGTCGTAATGAAAGGATTGGCGATCTAGATTTAAAAACCGCTTTTTCGACTAGTGTTACGGTGTATGATGTCCACAACAGAGAACTTGGAGAAGGGAAGTTTAAACGTTTCTTTTCTAATAGCTGGGTAGTAAGTAGCTGGAGAAATTTTAGAAATTAAAAGCAAACTGGTTTTCATTGGCAAAAAGTATACGTATTCTACAGAGAGGGGACATCAATACACCATTACTTCCCCTGTCCTGTCTAAATCATTTACAATTATAGATGAACCATATCAAGATGTGGCAGCCTTCACACGTATTAACAGTTTTTTCTCCTCTCCCGCTTATGAACTGACCAACTTAACGGACCAATTATCAACAGAAGAGTTCATTGTCGTCGTCATGGGTATGAATGCGATGGAAAAAAATCAAACCTGCATGAAAAAGATAAATTCCATGCAGGTTGTATTCTTTTTGCTATATACCATAAGCTAGTACCTTTATCCGAGCTTCTTTTCCTGTGCTACTTCTACGGTTTGTTTATACTGCTTACTAGGCGAAGCTAAATAAGCATAGATGCCTCCTAAAAAGAAGCCACCTCCGACAAGATTTCCAAGCGTAACAGGAACTAAATTATAAATCGCTCCTAATGAGGTAATGGATTCTGGGTGAGGTGCTGTTAATGCTAATGAAAAAGTGACCATATTGGCAACACTGTGCTCAAACCCTGATGCAACAAAGCCAAAAACTAATAACATCATCACTAATATTTTAGCGCCATCACCTTTAATATGCATGGGAATCCATACAGCTAAACAGACGATCAGATTACATAATATGCCTCGAAAAAATAATTCCCATATGCCTAAATCCATTTTAGCGGCAGCTGTTTTCATTAAAAATTGACTACTTTCTGTGGAAGCATACAATCCTGTTCCAACAATTAACAAGGCAAACAATATTCCACCAATCAAATTTCCACTATAACAGGCAAGCCAATTTTGCACCGTATCCTTGACTGTCGTTTGCTTCCTCATCGTACTCATCGTAAAGTACATCGTGTTACCAGTAAATAATTCAGCACCACCATAAATAATTAACACGAGGGCAACACCAAAAAAGATCGATGCCATAATCGTTGCAGCCGGAGATTGAATATCAAAATATCCTTCCGCTAGCTTAAACGATAATATTAATCCTATACCCACATATATTCCTGACAAACCCGCTCGCAGCATATATCTTATGAATGATGTATTTAATAATTCCTTCTTTTTTATAGCAAGATTCACCGCTTGCTCTATTGGCTGTCGTTCCACATGAAGTCACTCCTTTTGCATGTTTACTTTCTTTTATGTGAAAAATTTCACATTAATACTGATAGAAATATCATGTTCTTCTAGCCCATTGCTTTCCGTCAGCATGTTTGTTTAAAACAAACATAATTAGATATTAACGTATAATTCACGTAAAGAAAAGATTTTTCACATAAATGCAATAAAAAAGAGGGAGCCTTGCATGCTTTGGAAAGCAAATGACCTCTCCCTTTTTACATTGATACCTACAATTTAGAAGAAAGCCATTAAATCTCTATAGCAACTTTCCGCTAAACCGTAAAATGGTCTACTTTCCTATCGTGTAAAAAAAATCATGATAGTAAGAAAGATAAAAATCTGCTTCTGCATGCGTATTTTGAAAACTGCACGTCTTCATTCCTAGCTCTTTCGCAGGTAACAAATCAAGTTCTCTGTCTCCTATCGCCATATCGATACGGTGCTTTTGATGTAAATAAGCATAGGAAGCACTATCCGGCTTACGTGGAAATCCATCATCACTTGTAACCATATCATCAAAATAAGATGTCAAACCATGGTAGTCCAAGATGCGTTTCACGTTTTTATAATCCTTATGCGTCATAATGACATTGACATCTGCTGCCTGTAATACGCGCTCCAAACCGTCGAAAGGTTTCACTTCCTCTGGTTGAATTTGATTAACAAGACGACGCACCTCTAATTCCTGGTCTTTCGTCATATGAAAATGTGCAATGGCATGAGAAAAAGATTTTTTCAGTTGCGTATATATTTCCTCCTCTGTTGCTTCTTTTCCTATAACTTGCTGACAACATTTCGTATACATCGGATACGTATTTATCAGTGTTCCGTCAAAATCCCATAATAAGTGCATCTATTTTTCCTCATTTCTTCCTATAATGAAGCTATCTCCTATAAAGAAGATAGCTACCGATATTCTAATAGCCTTTATCAAAATGAACGGCATTCACTTTAGGTGTTTTTCCTTGAAGATATTGCTGTAAGTTAGGTAGAAAAATGTCGTCTATAACACGTTCATCATAATACTCCGTCGATCCAGCGGTATGAGGAGTTATAATCACATTTTCCATTTCCCAAAGCGGGCTGTCTTCTGGTAATGGTTCTTTAGCAAAAACATCTAAACCAGCCCCGGCTATTTCATTTGCTTGCAATGCTTTAATCAAATCCTCCTCATGAACAATAGCACCACGCCCAATATTTATCAGAAGAGCAGAATCTTTCATCTGTTCAAACTGCTTTCTTGCAAACATATGTCTCGTTTCTTCTGTTAATGGCAGTGTAATAACAATAATATCGCTCTCTGCAAGTACGTGATCTAGTTGTTCAGGCTTGTACATATCATCAACATACGCAGTAGGCTTCCCGGAATAACGCACCCCGAGCACTTTCATGCCAAATGCTTTAGCAATTTTAGCTGTTTCCTGACCAATTGCTCCAGCACCGATAATACCGATCGTCTTGTGGTGTATTTCCTGATTCAAACGTGCATGATACCAAACTTTATCTTGTTGCTGCTTCACATACGTATGAATCTTTCGGGTAAGTCCCAATATAAGCGCAAAAATGGTTTCCGAAATTGGATAAGCATGCACACCATTAGCACTTGTGACGTGAACCCCTCTTTGCTCAAGCTCTGATAATGGTAGGTTATCAATGCCCGCACTCCATGTTTGCACCCACTGCAAATTCTTGTTTTCTTCAAATACAATGGATTCCATATCTTTTTTCCAATGCAACATGATTTCAGCTTCTTTTATATCGTCCTGCACGTCATCCAACGCTTTATTTGCAACAATTTTCCAATCTGGCAATGCCTGCTGAATTCTTTGCACATGTGCTTCTTTTACATCTACATTCATTACTAATGTCCGCTTAGCCATCCTATCCTCCCTTTCTAAATACACGCTGGTTTTGCTCTTATTAGAAAAACATGGATTGTCGGCAAAGACTTATGGAAAAAGCTCGTCCAATCTATTTATGACAGTTTCCTATACTTTAAGTCTTGGCGTTTAAATGCTTTTCCTACAGTAGAAACCGAGATTTTAAATGTTGTTCCGTATTAGATCTTCCTTACACCCTCCTCCTAAATGAGTTGGCTTTATCGTTGGGAAAACATCTGTAATGTCCCTTTTTTAAAATTCGGTTCCTGTTGTACGGAGCTTTCAGGAAAAATAAATGTCCACGGCATGCTGCACTTGGCAGGAACGATTAATCGCTTATCAGAAAAAACTTCCGTGGCAATAAGCTTATTTGCTTCGTAATACGTTAATTTCCCTCCACAGAGAACCCAGTCCGTTTCCAAACCATTTTGAATGAGCACAGTTACAAGCAAATCGTTACGATGATTACGCGCTTGGCTTAATATAAAAAACGATTGCCTCGATTCTTTCATTTCCTTTACTTGTTCAAAAACTTTTTCTATTTCTTCCCGATCTCTAGCATCGATTGTCTTTTCCCATGCAGCCTCAAAAAGTAAACGTTGCATCTTTTCACCTCGTCTATGCTTAGTATACCATCTGTCATCTTTCTTGTGTGCATATTCATCTATATCTCTACTACTCCTAAATAAAAAACTTTTCAGAAAAGATTAGCTTGATCAGAGATTTTTATACATTTCCGTCGTGTAAAAATAAAATAGTGGTACAAGCTACATACTATGAATACAATAGTATGGAAATATACATAGCTGTTTTCTCCATGATGCGCCATCCATTCATTTTAAAAGAAGGTGAACGAATGAATTTCTTTAGCTATATCTTATTAGGAATTTCTCTCTCTGCGCCCGTTGGACCAATAAACGCGGCACAATTAAATAAAGGGATGAATCACGGTTTTATCCATGCTTGGTTAGTTGGGCTCGGTGGAATGATTGGCGATCTAGTTTTTATGTTGCTCATTTACTTTGGCGTGGCGCAATTTTTAACGACGCCACTCATGAAGACCTTCCTCTGGCTATTTGGTTTTTTCATTCTTGTTTATACCGGAATAGAAAGTATCGTCAGCGCAAAAAAATCATTACACATTCATCGTTCTTCTCGACAAACATCAAAATTCAAATCATTTCGCGCAGGTTTTCTACTTGCTATTTCTAATCCGTTAAACATTATTTTCTGGCTAGGTATTTACGGCGCTGTATTGGCAAAAACAAGTGATTTATATAGTAATTTCCAGCTAATTATATATAGTAGTGGTATTTTTCTTGGTATTCTTATTTGGGATTTGGTGATGGCGAGTGTAGCTACTTCTTTTCGCAAATTTTTTCATGCAAAAGTGCAGTATATCATTACCGTTGGAGCTGGGATCATGCTTATCGGCTTTGGCGTCTATTTCGGATACGAGGCTTTCCTGCTGTTAACAAAGTGATATTTTACTTAACTCCTAACTTCATCATGCGTATAGGCAAGCACCTAATATGCCCTTTTTTCATACGTTACCACTAGAAAGGGGAAGTGAAAAATGGGTGCATTATATGAGAAACACTCACTTGATGAGGAAATAACCAATTTGCCACTATGGAAGCAGCAAGCCTATCAGACCTTCACCAGTATGCTTATAGATACGAATACGTACCCTTGCGTTCCTGCAAGACAAGGTTTTTTAGACAATCAGCTTCGTTTCTGCTTCGTATCCGATCCACGTGAAACGAGCGCTTCAGAAGAGCTAGCAACTGCATTAAAAACTTATGGCAATCATGCTAGAAGCTTTGGCAACTACACGTCATTGGCCGTGTTCTTTGAGACACCAGAGGATATGATTCGCAATTATTCCGTAGAAGATTATCGCAATTTGTTTTGGAATGCTTTGAATCAAGTTACTGCTTATGATGAACAACCGTGGCCAGAAGCAATTCCACAAGAACCTGAACACCATGAGTGGGAATTTTGTTTTGCTGGCGAGCCTTACTTTGCTTTTTGTGCTACCCCTGCACATCGAAAAAGGAAAAGCCGCTATTTTCCTTATTTTATGATAGCATTTCAGCCACGCTGGGTATTCGAAAACCTGAATGGAAACACCACATTTGGGCGCAAAATGAAAAATATTATCCGCAAGCGTCTATTCCAGTATGACGGGATACCTGGCCACCCCGATTTAAAATGGTATGGCGAAGAGGATAACCATGAATGGAAACAATACTTCTTAAGTGACGATGATGAGAGTCCTAGCAAGTGTCCGTTTATGCGTATGAAAGAAAAAATGAGCTCGTTCTTACAATAGAAGAAGGTAATGAGAACACATGGATGGGACGCTCGCCACCTATCCATGTTGTCTTGTAGAACGAGACAAGAAGGTAGCTAAAGCAATGAAACAAATAAAAACAAAGCTGACGAAAAAACCAATTCTACTCGTTTTCTCCACCCATGTACCAGATACAGCTATGGTGATGAGTAGCATTCCAATGAGCGGCTTTATTTTTTGCCACCCTGTCTGTTTCTTTTGTTTTAAGAAAGTAGCTAATATAAACATCCAATTATAGAGTAACATTAACCCAGCAGCAGTCGTCACATATTCAAATAAGCGCTCTGGTAACACAAGCGCAATAATAACGGATACCACCAACCCACCTGTCGTGCATAAAAATGCTGGCCAAGGCACATTCCATTTCCCATGATGCTGAAAAATAGAAGGGGCATGGTGGTCTTCTGCTAACGAAACTAAAATCGTGAGGACTGCAAATAGTGCTGCAACCATCGTAGAAAAGCCCGCAATAATGAAGACCCCGGTAAAAATATCTGTGACATAAGGAATGGAGAATGGTTTAAGCGCTGTAATAAACGGACTTTCATTCGCATGGATCGTTTGCCATGATACAAGTACGAGAATGAGACTAATGGATATAATATAAATAGCAGTGAGTGCGATCATCATTACCCTTCCAGCTTTGGGAGCCTCTTTCGGTTTTTTTAAATCAATAACTAGTAACCCCATTACCTCCACACCACCGAACGCATAAAAAGCATAAATCAATGCATGCCAAACACCGGTTGGTCCTTCTGAAAATAGGTTTGTTTTGTTGAAGGAAGGGATTAAACTTTCTCCTCCTGCAAATGTCACTAATAGAAACACCGCTACGAAAATAAACATAAGGATGGCAGCTGTTTTCATTACGCCAAATAAGCCTTCTATTTTTTCAAACCCTTTCATACCGGTTAAAATGACTAGTAACCCTAGCGCGCCATATATGGCACAAAGCAGCCATAAAGAAACATTGGGAAACCAGAATTGTGTAAATATCCCTAAGGCGATAAGTTGGCTACCCATAATTAGAATTTCTGAAAAAGCATACACCCACCCATTACTAAAACCTGCCCAACTGCCAAATGCTTTTTGAGAATAGTAGCGAAATGATCCTTTATTTGGATCATCCACCGACATACTCGCCAAAGAATCGTAGACGATAAACGTTCCTGCTGCCGCTAAGACAAATGCCACTATAACCGCAGGACCACTGTTTTTAATCGCCATACTACTTCCAAGGAAAAAGCCTGTTCCAATGGTACATCCCACACCTAATAAAGACAGCTGCCACCAGTTCATTTGCCCTTTTTTCATGTTGCTTATTTACGAACCAGAGGCAGCGTCATACAACGGATACCTCCGCCAGCTTTTTCTAATTCGGAAACGTCAACTTCTATAAAGCGTTTATTCTTTAATTTGGGATGGGATTTTAACATTTGCTTATGTGCTTGTTTACTAATTAATAATGTATCTGGGTTTATATTAAGAAAGTTAATATCAGGTATCGTCTCATATTTGTCCAACCAATATACGTCAAACCCATGACGATGCAAAAACTTCTCTGTCATGTCATAGCCCTTTACACCTTCTTCATTGACAACTTGCACTGGCAAATAATACATATAGTTTTTAGCAATGACGACATCCTCTGCCGCCACATTACAATTCATATCTAAATGAAGCGTGTCTGCCCGTCTTGGCAAACTAATCAGTCCAATTTCTGTAAATCCTGCTTGAAAAATATGTCCCATCATTTGTTCCACACTCTCCAAGCTTGTACGCATACCAATATTAATAAAAACAGCATTTGCATTTAGAATGAGGACATCTCCATATTCTAATGCCTTTACACCTTTCGTGACTCCTTTAGTAAAAGTTTCTGGAAACCAGTTTTCCAAAAGTTTATGAACGTGATCATATTCTGCTCGACGCATAAACGTCCCTGCGATCCCCGGGAGTATCGTGTTTCCAAATACACATGCCAAGTCACGTACAAAAAAACGATTAATTAATTGCTCATTTAATTGCCTCGTGACCAGATCCAAGTACAAAGCATAATCAATTACCTGAACACCTTCCTGTTTCAAAACAGATATAAGTGAATGATGATTTTCCATTGCTACATCCTGTTGAACTGGAGCATTCCATTGTACATTCTCTGCCACTTGTAGACTTGGAATACTTTGCACGGAGGGAGAACAAACAAGCACTGTTTGTAATGCACCATGCTCTGACCAGCAGCTAGGTTGGTCTAATCGCACTATGAACACCGCCCTTTTTGCGTTATGATTATATGTTTGCCAATAAATAAAAGGTTATGTGTACGATAAAAAAATTTAAATACATGAAAATAAATAAACAGGAAAATCTATGAAGGAAAATACACAATCAAGGAGGAATTCATTATGCACAACATGAATCAGCAAGGTAACCAGCAACAACCTGGATCGATGCCAAATCAGCAAAACACCAATCATGGAGGTCATGAATTATTTGATGCACATGAAATCATTGCGGGAATAATTAGTATGCTTGACCAATACCAAATGTATGATCAACATATACAAGACCCTGAGTTAAAAGAGATTTTACAACGACAAACCGCTTTCGTCACGCAAGCTTACAACACGATTGTGCAAACATTTCAAACCGGACAAGACCCCGCTGTGCCAACACAACAATATGAGATGCAGCAAGATAATAATGTCGTTTATGGCATAACCCCTGGCCAACCAAAAAAACCGAACGCATCAATTAACGACTTATCTGATCAAGGTCTATCTGCTTACATGCTCGGAAATACAAAATCTTTAAGCTCACTACTTGCTATGACAGCTACGGAAATGACAAATCCTGTACTACGTCGCGTCATTGCAGATACCGTTCCAAACTTTATCGAAATGAGCTATGAAATCTTTCTATATCAAAACAAACATGGCTACTATCAAGTCCCACAGCTAGCACCACAAGACATGCAGCATATGTTAAACAGCTATACGATCGTGCAGCAAGGTAATCAATTACATTAACAGCATATACAAATCATACTGACGAAACTTCTGGGTGTCGCGAGCGATTTACGCGCGGGGGCGAGCGAGGTCTCGACGAACTCGGGCGAATCGAGTAGAGGGAAAAGTTAAGTAACTTTTCACCCCTCTCACACCACCGTACGTACCGTTCGGTATACGGCGGTTCAATAGTTTGAGTGTACGAACTGGTATTGTAGAGCGATGTCTTTATATCC
>NZ_JABXHF010000032.1:0-43599 GCF_013393565.1 Virgibacillus sp. | reverse complement strand
CACTGCCATGTTCTTTTTAACTCCATCATCTTTCCCTTTATTGATCGTAATTTGTTCTAGCCACCTTTCAGGCGATCTAGAAATTACTGTTGCTTGTATAGGGTTATATTTTCGTATTGCATCCGATTCTGTCAGTTCAAGGTTGTTTCTTAAATCCTCATTTTCTTCTTTCAATTCTTGAACTTCATAAATAAGCCCTTTATATTCAGCAAGTTTTTGTTTTAGTAATTTATTTTCTTCATACGTATCCTTGAAATCTCCAATATTACGAGTAACGTTTGTTACCCAATTTACTGGAGCATGAACCACGCTTTGTGCCCAACCGACCGTATCATTGACTATTTCTTCTATTATTGTTAGGTCTTCTCGATCCCTTAAAGAGAAACCTATCAAAGCTACAAGCAGTATAAAACCAATTAATAGAATGAACAATCGCTTTTTGCGTAAAAAAGACATCTAAACACCCACTTAATCTACAGTATGACGTGATGACACATGTGGTTGGGATCGAAAGTGGTGTATATATTCCAGTGATTTACCCGTACCAATCGCTACACTTTCCAGTGGATTTTCCGTAATAAACACAGGCATTTTGGTTTCATCACTTATAACCTGATCAATATTTTTTAGTAAAGCTCCTCCACCAGATAAAACGACTCCCCTATCCATAATATCTGCTGCAAGCTCTGGTGGGGTTTTTTCTAGTGTATTTTTCACAGCTTCCACAATGGAGTCTACGGTATCCTTTAACGCTACAGAAATTTCCTCTGCAGTAACGGTAATTGTTTTTGGTAAACCTGTTAAAAGGTCTCTTCCTCGTATATCAATTTCTTCATTCACATCCACTTTCCCTGCTGTACCAATTTCCAACTTAATGGATTCTGCTGTTCGTTCGCCGATCATTAAACTATAATGCTTACGAATATATTGAGTAATGGCTTCATCCATGTTATCACCAGCTGTTCGAACAGAACGGCTGGTTACGACACCACCTAATGAAATAACTGCAACTTCCGTTGTGCCACCACCAATGTCTATAATCATACTCCCCGTTGGTTCCCAAACAGGGAGGTCTGCTCCAATAGCTGCTGCAAAAGGCTCGGAAATAGGATAAGCTTCCTTTGCGCCCGCTTGTTTCGTTGCATCAATAACTGCTCTTTCTTCAACCATCGTAATGCCCGAAGGAACACATACCATTACATTTGGTTTTTTTGCAAAATAAGATCTATTCTTCATTGCTTTATTAATATAATATTTCATCATGGTAGCTGTTGTATCATAATCAGCAATTACTCCGTCTTTCATTGGTCGAATGACAACAATATTTCCTGGAGTTCGTCCAATCATATTACGCGCTGCGCTTCCTACAGCTTCAATATCTCCAGTGTTTTTATTTTTGGCTACCACTGTAGGCTCACTAACAACAACATCTTTGCCCTTAACAAATACAAGCGTGTTGGCTGTACCTAAATCTATTCCTAAATCCTGAGAAAAATTAAATAATCCCAAAAAAATCTCCCTTTCCAGTTTGCATACATATATTTTTATGTAGCTCGTATTATGTTATTTTCAATTATCTCGTTTTCCCGTTAAAAAGTAAAACAATTATCTAGTATAACATGCGCTTATTATACATAAATATAAGCGTAACAAGCGCCACTTTCCTCAGGTTTACTGAAAAATGGCGCTTCCTTCATTTCTTTTCTATATAATTATACGAAAAAAAATAAAAAATAGATAGTGTTAATACAAGTTTTTTGTCAAGCATGATCCACATCTATGTTTAACTGGGTTTCATTTTCACAAAACAACTTTTTGTTTCAGCTTAGCAGGCGAATGTTTAACAGGACGTAGTAGGTAATGCTAAGCGTAGCGTATTTTAAAAATATGAGCATAAGTAGAGCGTCCATACGTAAAAAAAACACTAGCATACAACAAATAAATTTCACATGAAGCAAATAAGGATTGGGAACTTATAGTTATTGCTGGTGAGGATTTTGATAAAAGCATGTTTGATCACTTCATGTAGATCATTCAAATTATCATAAGAAACGATAACTTCTGAAGTGAAAACGTAGACTGTAGTAAGATTTTGGCAACAAGGATAAAAAGGCGATGTCATTCTTACAGTACGCTTTGAATTCAATTTCTTAACGCATATTTTTAGCCAGACTATTAGATTACACTATCTTACAAGTAACCTTTTTCTTTTAAAGAAACAAATTTACGATTGCCTATAATTAAATGATCCATCAGTTCAATCCCGATCATTTTTCCGGACTCAACTAATCTCCTGGTTACATGAATATCTTCCCGGGAAGGTGTTGGGTCGCCTGAAGGATGGTTATGAGCAACAATTATGGAAGCGGCAGAACGTTTAACAGCTTCACGAAATACTTCTCTAGGGTGAACAATAGAAGCGTTTAAACTGCCAATAAAAATCGTTTGCCGGTGAATAACTTGATTTTTGGTGTTTAAAAATAGTGCTACAAAATGTTCCTGGTTTAATACTCGCATATCTTCCATAATGTAATCTGCGCCATCTTCAGGAGACCGAATGACATAACGATCACCTGATTGAAAACCGTTCATTCGCTTTCCCAACTCAATGGCTGCTAAAACGAGGACACCTTTAGCTCTGCCGATTCCTTTTATAGCTATTAACTCTTCTATGGTTGCATCATTTAAAAGTTTTAAACCTTCAAAATGCATCAATAGGCGATTAGATAAAGAAAGTACAGATTCTGATTTTGTCCCACTCCCAAGAATAATAGCCAATAATTCTGCATTTGACACCTGTCCAGGGCCAACCTTTAGTAACCTTTCTCTGGGGCGGTCATCTTTAGGTACATCTTTGATCATAATAGGCATTGAAGTCATTTTCATCCCCCTTTAACTAAGATACTTGTATCTTACAGAGGATTCTTTGTTTAAACAAACCAGCAATTTTAAAAAAACAACTAAATATCTGAGACAAAAAAAGCTTTATATATGAGAAAAACCGCCATATGAGTAACTGTTTTTTCTTAAAAATTCTATTCTCAGTAGATAAGCAAGTAAAAAACTTGAAGTATAATAAATTGTAAAACAGCATGGGAAGTTTTATTCCAACCATTTTGTAGAAGGGTTCAACCCTATTTAAAGCTATTAACTTTATACGATATTGTTTTCTTACATCATCCTACTTTTACAAGATAGTAGTGTAGTATTCTTTTATTCGTTCACTATTTTTTTTCACGGTTAAGCTCATGTATTAATTCATACCATAAAGTTAGTAAATTTGCTCCTAAGTCTACAGCCCTATCATTTTTTTCTTCAATTACATGTTGATTCATTGCATTACCTAAGCTTTGGAGACGTTTAGGGATAGTTTTTTTGGTAGATTCCCATTGTTCTTTAGATACTTTTTGTTGTTGCATATCTTTCCGCCATACATCCGCAAATGTCTGCATCCAGCTTCTTTCTTCTTTCTTCAGTCCCTCTTCTCCCACATGAATCTGCCATTTTTTTACATAAATATCCAATTCTGAATTGATATCATTTTTTAACCGTTCCGCTTTTTCCTTTGAGGCAGCCGCAGATATTAATAAAAAATATTGCTTATCTTTTTCCCAAATCATTGCAGGTAGCCCTTCCTCTTGAAACTTCTTTTGCCACGTCTGTGCATTTCCTGCTTCAGAAAAAACGCCTCCCTGCAATACAAAAATATCAAAACCTTTTATATTTGCGTGACCATCTAGTTCTTTCCTTTCTTTTTCACGGCTAGTTTCGGTCACGCTAGCGTTATTCTCCTCACTATTGGCTTGGCGATCTTCATCAATGGTAACAAACATTCGAATCAATGTAATCCCCAGCAATGTCCCTATAATAAAAGCTGAAGCAATGGCAATAATTAAAGGTTTCATATGCTTTATTTTTTTAAAAAATATGGGATAAACTGAAAACTTCTTATCAGATAGTCGGGCGTATGATGGAACTTCTTCCTCTGTATCCGTTAGTGTTGCAGCTTCCTCATTCTCTGTCTCCCCAGTTGTATCATTATTTTTTGATGAATACATAGACAGCTTCACCTGCTGACCGTTTTTCCAGACTGTTATTTTACGCTTGTCCTTTTTCACAGTTTTGCCTCCTGTTAGAAGAGTTCTATTTTACTCTAGCAAAAAACATGTGAAAAGTAAGACGAAGTTTGTCAGCTTTTTAAGAAATTGTTCAACATAATGTGATACCTTTTTCCATTACATGGTGCCACTAAAACTATTATTTATTCTTACTGAGTAAATACGACCTTACAATAGAAATGAAATGAAGCGAACCTGTAATACAATATACAGTGTTTGGGTCACTCATTTTACTGATCGCATTTTCCCACGAATTAATGGTTTTCATTGAAGGTAACGAGATTTTTTTCATTTCAGATATACTTGCAGCTCTCGGGTGATCAAAAGTGGTTAAGTAAATTTCACTAAATTTACCCGTTAGAGGAATCATCATCTCATCAATTGCTTTATCTTTAAAAGCTGCAAATAATAGCTGCCTTTCTTGATATGGAAAGACTTTCTCCAGTGTGTCTATAAATGCACGAATTCCTGCTGGATTATGAGCTCCATCAAGAATTATAATAGGATGTTGGGACACTAGTTCAAATCTACCTTCTAATTGTACGTCAAAAAAAGCAGTTGGTAATTTCGACAACTGGATGATACATCCTTTCTGCTGTATTAAATGTAAAGCCATTAACGCTAATGATGCGTTCGCTAATTGATGTTCTCCATACAATTTAAGTTTAAAAGCAGCTCCCTTCGTATAAGGTAGGTTCCATTCCATATGATTCCATTCTTTAGAAGGTAGACTTTGATAATGAAAATGCAACCCTAATTGATAGACTGGAGCTTCCTTAGCCTCCGCTTCTTGTATAATCACCTCTTTAGCAGCTAATTGTAATTGTCCAATAACAACTGGAACTCCTTGTTTAATAATCCCTGCTTTATGTAAAGCAATCTCAGGTATTGTCTGACCAAGAAAAGCCATATGATCTTTACTAACACTAGTAATAATAGATACTAAAGGGATTATACAGTTTGTCGTATCTTCTCTCCCTCCCATTCCAGCTTCTATAACAGCAATGTCAACATTGGTAACAAAATAAAAGAACGCAATAGCTGTCAATATTTCAAACTCTGTTGGGGATTGATTTTTTTGATCTAATTCCTGAACCGCTGGGTAAACTTTTTCCCACACTTTTAAAAATGCTTGTTCAGAAATTGGTTCTTCCTCTACATAAATATACCCGCGAATTCCATGTAAGCTTGGTGAAGTAAACACTCCTACTTGATAGCCACTTGCTTGCAAACCTTGTTTCACAAAAGCGGCAGTAGATCCTTTTCCATTAGTGCCGGCAATATGAACAGCATTTAATCGTTTTTCAGGGTGACCAAGTAAAGCAAGTAATTGTTGCATACGTTCCAAACCAGGTTTAACACCTAACTGATGCCGATGATTAAAAAATGCTTCTATTTGCTTCATTGTATGCAATTATGTACAATCCTTTCATGAGTAGTATTTAATTTATAACATAAAGTGAATCTTCAATCTGTAGATTCTTTCATCCCCGACTGATTGTTAGCAGCCCAGTATGCCCTAAAGGCCTATGACGAATCCGGGATTTAAGTGCTGTTACCTCTTACTTTATTTCGCTCACATCTTCATTTTGAAGTGGGAGTCATACAGCACCTATATCTAGGATAAATCTTTTCGTAAAAATTTTAATTAAAAGTGCTTACTTGTAAAGTTGAAAAATTTTATGAACGATTATAAGTATAGCAGAAAGGAAAGAACTGATGCACGTAACTGGATGGATTATATATAACGATAGTTTACCCGGCAAGAAATTTATTGATTTTGCACAATGGCTAGAAAAAGCAGCGATACAAAGAGCTAGCAACGTAAAAATCATGTCAAATAGCGAACTCTTATCTTTTTTATCTCAAAGCGAATTATCTGTATTAACGGAAGAGCAACCTAGCGCTTTGCCTGACTTTGTAGTGTTTACAGATAAAGATATTTACCTAGCTAAGCAGCTCGAATTATTAGGTATAAGCGTGTTTAATTCTTCGGAAGCAATTCGTATTAGTGATGACAAAATATTAACGTATCAACAGCTTGCAACAGCTAAGCTTCCAATACCTAAAACGATTATTTATCCGAAAACATTTACTTCCCAACAGCTAAAGCCTGGCGCACTGCAAGCTGCAATTCACCGTTTGGGTTTTCCTATGATTGTAAAAGAAGCATTCGGCTCTTTTGGCGAACAAGTGTATCTTATCCATAATAAAGCGGACTTAATTCAGCAAATTAAAAATTTGGCAACAAAGCCCTTCGTTTTACAAAGATTCATTTCTACTAGCTATGGAAAAGATTTACGGCTGCATGTTGTAGGCAATAAAGTTGTTGCGGCCATGAAACGACAGTCAGCACATGATTTCAGAGCAAATATTACTGCTGGTGGTACAATGGAGGCGTATGAACCGTCGGAGGAAGAACAAAAACTGGCGATCCTAGCTACACAATCCATTGGAGCTGATTTCGCAGGTGTTGATCTATTAGTTGGAGAAAATGATTCTCCTATAATTTGCGAGATCAACTCCAATGCTCACATCCGCAATTTGTTTGATGCCACGGGAATAAATGTTGCTACCTTTATAATTGACTATATTTTTAAGAAGATAGAAGGGAACACAAATGCATAACGGCTGGCTTATCTATAGTGATGAAGATATTGAAGTAAATAAAGCCTATATTCATTGGTTTATGGAAGAAGCAGCACTTCAATCCATCCATCTGCAGCTTGTACGTAGGGAAGACCTGACGATTGGAATTCATAAACAGCGCCAAGTCCTATTAAATAACCATCAGATAGAACCTTTACCTGAATTTGCAGTTGTTCGTACCATTGATCCTATGCTTAGTATTCATCTGGAAAGTTGTGGAATTAATGTTTTTAACAACTCTCACATAGCAACTATTTGCAATAACAAAGCGTTAACGCATCATTATGTACATCAACTCAATGTTCCAATGGTAGACACATATTTCCATAAAGCTTCTTTTTTAAAAGATTCCCCTCCGCTTTCTTTTCCATTTGTAGTAAAAACCGTTGCAGGCAGAGGTGGAAAAGAGGTTTATATGATCACTAATGAGTTGGAGTATTTAGCATGTATGAAGAAAATAAAAGGCAGTGACATCATCATGCAAAGTTGCCATGTGCAACAAGGCAAAGACTTGCGCGTTTTTGTCGTAGGGAAAAAAATTATCGCAGCTGTACTTAGAGAAAGTAATACCGATTTTAGAGCCAACTACAAGCTTGGTGGTAGTGCAACACTATATACATTGTCCAAAAAAGAAGCAACAAGAATCCAAACGATTATTGATTATTTCGATTTTGGAATGGTAGGAATTGATTTCTTACTAAGTATGGATGGAGAACTATTATTTAATGAAATTGAAGATGTTGTCGGTTCTCGCATACTAAGTGCCGTTAGCAATACAAATATACTACGGTTATATGTGGAGCATATCAAAAAACACATCCAGTCGTAATCCTTTTTATCATGCAATCATGCAATAAGGGTTACCTACTTCTTACATTCAGTTCGAAGTAGGTAACCCTTAAATTTGTTAGTTTTTTAATTCATGTAATCTTGCTTGAACCTTCGCTTGTTTATCCAAGTACTCTTTTTCTTTTTGTTTTTCTGCTTCAATTACTGCCTGAGGTGCTTTATTAATAAACCCTTCGTTTGCGAGTTTTTTCTGCACACGCTCTACTTCTTTTGTCCATTTAGCTAGATCTTTTTCTAAGCGAGCAATTTCTTTGTCAAAATCAATTAGCCCTTCTAATGGTAAAAATAGTTCTGCTCCTGTCACTACTGCTGACAATGCTTTTTCAGGGACATCGATCTTTTCCATAATGGCTAATTCACTTGTGTTACAAAAACGTTCTAAATAGTGACGCTCTTCTTCTAATTCCTTCACAATAGATTCATTCTCCGCTTGGATGAGTAGTTTAACTTGTTTTGACATTGGTGTATCTACTTCTGCACGAATATTACGGACAGCTTTGATAATCGCCACTAGTCGCTTCATTTCATTTGCTGCCTGTTCATCATGGAATTCATCTCTTGGCTCTGGCCAAGTGGCAACTGTGATAGATTCTCCTTGATGTGGTAACTGTTGCCAAATTTCTTCTGTAATAAACGGCATGAATGGATGCAACATACGCATCGTTTGATCTAAAACATAAACGAGCACAGAACGTGTTGTTTGTTTTTGAGTTTTGTCATCTCCATATAATGGTATTTTTGCCATTTCAATATACCAATCACATAGTTCATCCCAAATAAAGTTATATAATTGACGGCCAGCTTCGCCAAATTCATATTTATTGTTATTTCTAGTTACATGCTCAATTGTTTCATTTAAACGGGTTAATATCCACTTATCTGCCAAAGACTTTTCGCCTGTTAAATCAATATCTTCATACGAAAAATCCGCTAAATTCATTAAAGAAAAACGAGAAGCATTCCACACCTTATTCGCAAAGTTCCATGTTGCTTCTACCTTTTCCCAATGAAAGCGTAAATCTTGACCAGGGGTAGAACCAGTCAATAGAAAATAACGTAATGAATCAGCACCATATTTATCAATGACATCCATTGGATCGACACCGTTGCCTAACGATTTACTCATTTTTCTTCCTTCTGCATCTCGAATCAATCCGTGGATCAAAACATCATCAAACGGCTTTTGATTCGTAAAATGCTTCGATTGAAAAATCATTCTTGAAACCCAGAAGAAAATAATATCATAACCTGTTACGAGAACTCCAGTTGGAAAATACCGCTTGTAATCTTCTGCTCCTACATCCGGCCATCCCATGGTAGAAAATGGCCATAAAGCAGATGAAAACCAAGTGTCTAATACATCTTCATCTTGCTCCCAATTTTCTATATCGTCGGGAGCTTCCTTGCCGACATAAATTTCTTTTGTTTCTTTATGATGCCAAGCTGGTATGCGGTGCCCCCACCATAGTTGGCGAGAAATACACCAATCACGAATATTTTCCATCCAATTTAAATAGGTTCTTTCAAAACGCTGTGGAACAAAATTAACTTTGTCACTTCCTGCTTGTAGCTCGATTGCAGCATCTGCTAGTGGTTTCATTTTTACAAACCATTGCGTAGATAAGTATGGCTCCACGACAGCGCCACTTCGTTCAGAGTGACCAACTTGGTGCAGATGGTCTTCAATCTTAAATAGTACACCTTGTTCTTTCAAATCGTGAACAATTTGTTTTCTGCACACAAATCGGTCCATTCCTTCATAAATACCAGCATTTTCATTCATCGTTCCATCTTCATGCATAACTAATACTCGTTCTAAATCATGTCTATTCCCAACTTCGAAATCGTTTGGATCATGAGCGGGCGTAATTTTCACTGCACCAGAACCAAATTCCATATCTACATACTCATCTGCAACAATTGGTATTTCACGACCGACGATTGGCAAAATAGCTTTTTTGCCAATTAAATGGCTATATCGTTCATCATCAGGGTGAACAGCAATCGCAGTATCACCTAACATCGTCTCTGGGCGTGTGGTAGCAATTTCGATTTTCTCATCGCTATCTTTTAACGGGTAGAGCATATGATAAAATTTGCCCTGCACTTCTTCATAAATCACTTCGATATCGGATAAAGCCGTTTTTGTATCTGGATCCCAATTTATAATATATTCTCCGCGATAAATTAAACCTTGCTCGTATAATTTTACAAATACTTCTCTAACTGCATCTGACAAACCTTCATCAAGCGTGAACCGTTCACGTGAATAGTCTAAACTAAGCCCTAACTTTTCCCATTGTGAACGAATAAACGCAGCGTACTCTTCCTTCCATTCCCAGGCTTTTTCGAGAAATTTTTCTCTACCTAGCTCATAACGATTCGTACCTTGTTCTTTTAGCTTTCCTTCCACTTTTGCTTGTGTAGCAATCCCAGCATGATCCATACCAGGGAGCCATAATACATCATATCCTTGCATACGTTTCATTCTAGAAATGGTATCTTGCATTGTCGTATCCCAAGCGTGCCCTAAATGCAACCGTCCTGTAACATTTGGTGGGGGAATAACAATAGAATAGGGTTCTTTCTCCGTATCGTTCTTTGCTTTAAAATAGTTTCCTTCTAGCCAAAATTGATAGCGACCTTTTTCTACTTCCTGCGGGTTGTATTTAGCAGAAAGTGAAGGTTTTGATTCTTGTTCGTGCATGACATGCTCCTCCTGACAATATCTTTTTTAGAAAGCTGTAGTTTCTCTTATACGTTTTTGACACTTACCAAAGTGTAAAAAAAACCCTTTTGTCCTATAAAAGGACGAAAAGGGCTTGCTTTCCGTGGTACCACCTTTATTTGTATACTTCTAGTGTAATAAAGAAACAAAGTATACACACTTCATTTGTTGATAACGGTACATAGACCGGCTTCCTTCTACTTAAAAGAAGACATCATCGTAGCCTTATTTTTCAAAGGAGCTGTTCCTGGGCGACATTCCAGCATAATCTTTCAAGGAAACTTTCAGCCAATGATTTCCATCTCTACATGATAATTATCCTGTACTCTTCCCATTCTTTACATTTTCATTGTTTACATGCATATTATTAGAATAGCTTTATTTTATATATAATTCCTCTTTACGTCAACTGTTTATTCACTAAAATGAAATAGGGCGTTCTTTTCCCAGCTCTGGAATGTTTACGACAAAAAGCAGCTTAAAGAATGTAACTCTTCACTGTTATTGTAAGTGTTTGTGGACGTTTATCTAATTGCTAGTGCTATCATCTATTCTTAAATAAATAACCCGTTACATAGTAAGGTTTGCACCAAAAAGATCAATTTATACATATAGTATAGTAACAATACAAATTTCTGATGTAAAGGAGAGAGTCTCATTGGCAAGATATTACCGTTACCGGCTACCACCATGGGCTAGAAATTGTATTATCGTAATCGAAAGATGTACACTGCCTATATTAATTTTTCAATTGATTCGTACTTTATTTTTCCCAACCACCTTTGATGTATTTCTTCTGGGTATTATCGTTGGCATTTTTATAGCTTTTTATTTGGAATGGATTTAATCTGTTTCATCCAAATCATCTAGGTCGTCCAGATCATCCAGATCGATCGTATCATACGTTTTTTCCACATGTGCAGAAAGTTGCAACCCAAACAGTATACGGCGAAATGTATGCTGTAAATGAATTATTTGTTTCAGCATGGATGTGTTTGCTTGTTTATGATTTTTGACACAACTTAGATAAGCTTGTGAATCTAATAATTGAATGACTAACAAATATAGTTCTTTCTTGGTCAGTTCGTTCTCATTCATATACTTGTCAAATCCGCGCAGCAGCATATTAGTCGGAGTATCATAATGCTTTGTTTCTTCTTGAAAAAAAGCAACTAAATCAAAAACGGGATAGTCAAACCCTGCATTCTCCCAATTTATAAAATAGAGCTGACCTTGATCAACTAAAGTATGTGAAGTTTTGATGTTCTTATGACACAAACTATAATACCAAGTCTCTTCCTGTTCATCCAACAGTTGATCAATTCTTCGTATCGTTTCATTCAGACTATAATTAACATCTTTAAATTGCGTGCACACAAGTAATTCAAATGGGGACATAAAGCGATGTTGTTCGTACTCCTCTACAAATGTAAGTAATTGTTGCTGTAAGGTCAAACAATGCTGTTTATACTGTTGAAAAGCTTGCTTAAACTGCTGGATTTCAACCAAATGTCGCCGTTTTGTTTTCATATGAATCAATCCAAAGCTTTGAAAGATTTTATCAATCGTGGATTGATCTAATTCTGTTTCTCGGCTTTCTTTCCAAGGTGTCACATAATAAATAAGCTCTCCTTTTTTTTCATATAACTTTCCTTGCTTCGTTAAATAAACTGGTAAAATAGGAAAAAGATATTCTTCATAAGCCAATTTATAAACTTGTTCCCACATAACGATCGTTTCTTCCGTTAGCCGGCTATGTTTTAACGCATATTGCTGGTTGTAGTCTTGCACCATGTAGAGCCGTTCCGTTTGTTTTTCTATGTAAAAAGGTCGAATAGAATAAGCATGCAAAACTTCTTGTAAGGTATCCATTTTCTTCACCACCCTAGTTTCAAAGCGAACAAAAATTAGGCTCATGCCTTTACACTCTTATCAATTAGTGGGGTTTTCTTTCGTACCCCGCTGGTTGTTCAGCAGCACAAGGAATACGATTTAAAGGGCTTTTACGAAAAAGGAGAGTAAGGCGGTGTATCTCCCACTTAGACTTGTTCCGCTCACATCTTCCAATCTTGAAGTAGGAGTCTTACAGCACCTTTATCCGCGATAAGTCATAGAGTTCGATTATATTTAGCCTTAGAAAAACTTGGCTTATCGCCAAATCTTATGGCAAAAGCCTTTGTTTTTCTTATATTATAAACCAAAAAATCTCATACTTTTCTATAGCGTAAAAAAACTTCTATACCTTTGGTTAATGAAAAATGAGGTGCCAATACTAGCTTTTAAGGAAGCTACAGGCACCCTTACCTCTATAACGAAAAGAGCATCATTTGTTTTTCTTTTGTGGAATGTACAGTAATTGACCTTGCGTAACTTCATAATCATCATCCAATTGATTTTGTTTAATTAATTGTAGTGCAGAAACTTGATACCTTTCCGCAATGGAATCGATCGAATCTTCTTCCTGTACGAAACATAACCTCATGCTAGTATAACTATTTTCAGCTTTATTACTAAAAATATCTGCTAAGTAGGTGACATCCTGGATCTCATCATTGATGTGTCGATCACCACTCGTCTGATTAATTTCCGGCGAGACGGATAACGCTTCTTGATCATTCTCATCATTATTTTGCTTCATCTTCATCTCATTAAAATTGTTAGGTTCTTCCGTAACTTCAGCTTCTGCAGCTTTTCTCCCTTGGTCATCGCCGTTTAAATTATTTTGCTCTTCATTCGTTTCGACTTCTCTTTCTTGTTCATAATCTGTTACATTGCTTTTTTCTTCAGTGACTCGTTCTTCACTTTCTTGAATTGTTTCATGAGTAGAGTCATAAACTACTTGTTCATATTGTTCTGTCCCCTCATCTTCACCCGATTCTTCTTCATGAACATCACTAGTATCCTCTTGTTTAGAATCAAAAAATTCCTTTAGCGTTTTCGTCTCTTTATACTTCCATCTCCCTACTTCATCAGTTTGCTCACCTTCCTTATCTAGATGTTCTGTTATTTTCTCTGGATTTTCATCAGATAGTATTGTTTCTTCTTGCTCTATTTCCTTAAATTTGCTTTTTTCATCTGACCTATCTTGCTCTGGTACCGTTAGAAATGGTAAAGATGGGTTCATCTCCTCATTTTCTGTTTTATAATCTTGCTCTGATTGTTTCATTTCAAACTGAAAATGATCAGCTTCTTGATCTCCTCGATTAGACTTATCTTCTTCGGGAGGTAGATAGTTAAACTGTTCTTGCGACTCTTTTTCTCGTGCATCAGTTATTTCTTCTTGTTGAATGCCATGAATTTCAATTGTTGAATAAAGTCGGAATAGGGTTGGATTGGGGATTTCATAATCAAATGTCTGAATATACACGCTTATATCGTTTAAGTTTGCAATGCGGTTTGCAGGTACAGAAATTTCTACTGGGAAGTGATGAGAAAATATAGATACCCCTTCTTCATCTTGCTCCACGACTTCAACATAGCGTTTAGAGCCCATCACATCTTCTTCTAAATTATCTTGAAAAACGGTGTGTCTGCTTTTTTCATACTCTCCTTTTAATTCAATAACTCCTCTGATTGAAATATAGTCGTGAAATGAATGAATAGAGATGTCTGGCTCCAATGAAACCCCTCTCATTTCATTTACTTCCTGTCCTTTTTCAAAATAGAGTGTTTCATTCAATTCAAACTGAAATACGGACGCTTCATTTGTCACGGCTCTCCTCCTCTCCACCATATAGTTCATATATGATGATATGCCTTATATTCAACTATATGAATATTTTCATTAGGATATTACAAACGGTAAAGTTGATTTCCATGAAGTTAAAAACAGCTTCTTTATTACGACTTTACTAAAAATGAACCTTTTTGCTTAAGCTAGCGAAGGAAATCCGGAGACTAAGATGGGAAAGCGTAGCGGAAGACCCTGCAAGAATAAGAGAACCGCTTTTTTTCGAGGAGGCTGGCTTTTGGGCCAATGGAAAGTTTTGCAGCGGTCACTATCTACATGACGCTTGTGCGTTTCCAAAATAAACGTTGTATGAAAAATCGTTTAAAGTGTACATAAATAAAGTGCTGGAAATTTGAGGTTATAACTATGTAGAAAAACTTGACTTCCGTAGTAGTTGCATGAGACTTTAAGAATAGCTAGGATCGTTTCAATTTGTGAGTTTTTTCATTTATTGCAAAAAAAGACCTCACTAGTGGCATGTATATCAAAAATTACATGCTATTAGTACTAATACTACTAGTAGAGGTCTTTAAATTATGTTCTATTCTCTGGCATAGGTTAATCGAAATAAATACACACCATAAAAAAGGCGTAACTTAGTAATAAGCTTCGTTACTCTATAGAAGCAAAAGCTGTGTCAATTGCTTTTATCGTATGTTCAATATCTTCGTCTGTATGCGCAGTTGATAAAAACAGGCCTTCAAATTGTGAAGGTGGAAGGAACACACCATTTTCAATCATAGAGCGATAATATTGAGAAAAATAGTCAAGATTAGCAGATTGAGCAGTTTCAAAATTAATTACTTTTTCATTAGTAAAAAAGACGCCAACCATTGAACCTGCTCGATTAATATGCAATGGTATATGATGCTTATTGGAAGCCTCTGTAAACCCTTCTACCAATCGGTCCACTTTTTTATTTATCGCTTCATAAGATGATTCATCTAACGCTTTTAATGTCTCAAGCCCCGCGGTCATCGCTAGCGGGTTACCAGATAATGTACCAGCTTGATAGATGGATCCAGTTGGAGCAACTTTCTCAATAATCTCCCGTTTACCTCCATATGCACCAACTGGTAATCCGCCACCGATTACTTTCCCGAGACATGTCATATCGGGTGTCACTCCAAAATGACCTTGCGCACATTGGTAACCTACCCGAAAGCCAGTCATTACTTCATCAAAAATAAGCACGGTGCCGTTTTGTTCCGTAATTTCTCTTAATCCTTGTAAAAAACCTTCTATTGGTGGAACCACTCCCATATTGCCGCTAACAGGTTCAACAATAACTGCAGCAATATCATCACCATATGTCTCAAAAGCATAACGTACACTTTCTAAGTCATTATATGGAACCGTGATGGTATTTTGAGCAATCGTTTTAGGAACACCTGGACTATCAGGAAGTCCAAGTGTAGCCACACCTGACCCTGCTTTAATTAACAGTGAATCACCATGACCATGGTAGTTCCCTTCAAATTTTAGTATTTTATCTCTTCCTGTGTAGCCTCTTGCTACACGCAAAGCGCTCATTGTTGCTTCCGTACCTGAATTAACCATCCTAACCATTTCTATGGATGGAACGCGGTCAATAACTAGCTGTGCAAGCTCATTTTCTAATAATGTCGGCGCTCCAAAGCTGGTACCTTTTTCCGCTGTTTCCTTTAATTTTGTTACGACCCGTTCATCAGCATGTCCTAAAATGAGTGGACCCCAGCTTAAAACGTAATCAATGTATTCATGACCATCAATATCTCTTATTTTGGCTCCCTTACCAGATTCCATAAAAATTGGTGACATACCTACTGATTTAAATGCACGAACAGGTGAATTAACACCACCAGGCATTAAATCAACTGCTTCTTCATAAGCAGCTTTGGATTTATCAAAATTCATAACCAGACATCCTCCTATCTATTTTTTTCTACTAACCATTTTGCAACATCTTTTGCAAAATAAGTTATAATTAGATCTGCTCCAGCTCGTTTCATAGATAATAGTTTTTCCATAACCAGCGCCTGTTCATCAATCCAGCCATTTTGCGCTGCAGCTTTCACCATCGCATATTCGCCGCTTACATTATAGGCAACAATCGGCAAATCAAAGTTATTCTTCATTTCTCTCACAATATCTAAGTAGCTTAAAGCTGGTTTTACAATTAAAAAATCAGCACCTTCATGAACATCTGATTTCGCCTCACGAAGTGCTTCTAATCGATTCGCGGGGTCCATTTGGTATGTTTTTCGATCTCCAAATTGTGGTGTACTATCTGCTGCATCTCGGAATGGACCATAAAAAGAAGAAGCATATTTAACCGCGTAAGACATAATAGGAATTTGTGTAAAACCAGCTTGATCTAAAGCTTGACGAATAACTGCTACAAACCCATCCATCATGTTTGACGGTGCAATAATGTCAGCCCCTGCCTTTGCTTGGGAGACTGCTGTTTTAGCAAGTAACTCTAATGACGCATCATTATCTACATCATGGTCATGAATGACTCCACAATGTCCATGAGACGTATATTCACACAAACAAGTATCTGCAATTACGAGCATTGATGGTACTTTTGTTTTAATTTTTCGTGTAGCTTGTTGGACAATCCCTTCATCAATAAAAGCGCCCGTCCCTTGTTCATCTTTTTCATTTGGCACCCCAAACAAAATAACAGCTTGAATACCAAGTTCTTCTAGTTCATCTATTTCTTCCGTAAGTAAATCCAACGATAACTGGTATACTCCTGGCATAGAAGGAACCTGTTTTCTCACCTTTTCTCCTTCAACAATAAACATGGGATAGACAAGATCGGTTTTATGCAAATGTGTTTCTCTTACTAAGTCTCTCATACCAGCCGTACGTCTTAATCTACGGTGTCTGTCAAAAGTCGGTATGTTCGTCATTTTTTTTCATCCTTTCTTTTCATCACGTCTTGCTTTATACAATCAATCATACCATTAATTGTAAAATCTTTTGCTGTTAGAACTTTAGAAAATCCTAATTCCTTCGCCCGTTGTTCTGTTGTCGTACCAATGCATACACATGGTGCGACGTTTCTGACCCCTATTAGATCGACAAATGACTCCACTGTAGACGGGCTTGTAAATGTAATATAATGAACCTTAGTATCCGTTATGGCGTATTGCAACAACGGTTTTGCTTTGACATTCTTATGGGTTTCATACACTTCAAGCATTGTAAAAGTTTTATTGCTTTGTTTAAAGCGCTCTGGCAACACATGTCTAGAGAGATTTCCTCTTACTAACAAAAAATGATCGTCGGTAGGATATTGACTTAAAAACTCCTCTGCCATCGTCTCAGCATCAAAAGAACTTGGGACAAAATCAGCAGAGCGACCTGTTATTTCTTTTAGCTTAAGATCCGTTTTATTTCCCACAACAGCAATTTTAGTTTGCACCACATTCTCTAAAGCGACAGCGTCGTGCTTTACGAACTGAAAAAAGCAGCTTACCCCATTCCCACTTGTGAAAAATATCCAATTACAATTTGACAATTGTTGTGCAAAATCCCCATTTATTGGACGTTTACAAGTAATATTAATAAGTGGGACTTGTATTGGTTCTCCGCCTAAATTAGTAATTTTATTCGCAAAATCTGTTGCTTTTTCTTGCTCGCGAGTGACTAAGATTCGCTTCCCATCTAACGGTAAGCTCATTACTCATTTAACTCCTCTTTTACCTTTTCAATAATTTCCTTAGCTCCTCGATTTTGTAATAACGTAGCTGCTTTCCTGCCAACTGCTTCTGGATCACTACCTTGTACCACTTCCTTTAAGACTGTTTTCCCATCAGGTGTGCCTACAAAAGCTGTCAGTACAATCGTTTCTCCTTGTAAATATGCATAGCCTCCGATTGGTACTTGACAGCCGCCTTCCAACAAATGCAAAAAGGTTCGTTCTGCTGTAACCGTTCGAGCGGTATCTTCATCATGAAGGGTTGCTAAGAGTTTTTTCAGTTCATCATCATCCGCCCGGCATTCAATAGCTAAAGCGCCTTGCCCAACTGCAGGAACACAAACGTCTGGCTCTAAGTACTCCGTAATTAATGTTTCACTTAAACCTACTCGCTTTAAACCAGAAACAGCCAACACAATCGCATCATAATCTTCTTCCTTTAATTTTCTTATCCTTGTTTCAATATTACCACGTATCCACTTTATAGTGACATCTGGTCTTACAGCTTGTATTTGCGCAGCTCTTCGTAAACTGCTCGTTCCTACAATTGCCCCGTTTGGCAAATCTTTTAAACGAATATTTCCTTTAGAAATAAACGCATCTCGATGGTCTTCACGCTCTGGAATAGTTGTTATAATCAACCCTTCTGGCATCGTAGACGGCATATCCTTCATACTATGTACAGCTAAATCAATTTCTTTGTTATACATAGCTTCCTCAATTTCCTTGATAAACAGACCTTTCCCACCTACTTTAGATAAAGTAACATCTAAAATACGATCCCCCTTTGTAACGATTTTCTTCACTTCAAAATCATTTTCAACCCCAGCTTGTTTTAATTGATTAATTACCCAATTGGTTTGTGTTAATGCAAGATTACTTTTTCGTGAACCAACAACTAATTTACGCAAGTTTATTCTCTCCCTATCTTTAAAAATGAAATTTCGATAACGTACTGAATAACAAGAAATTGACTAGCAACAATAGAAAAGCAACTGTATTATACATTGCAATCGTTCTCCCTTTATACTTTTTCCATAAACGGATGACTAAGTAAACGACGTAAATAGCCAATACAAAGAAAGAACCAATTGTCTTTAAATCTACCCAGTAAAATAGAGCATCAGATACATAAGCCCACACAATTCCTAGTATAATAGCGATTAATAGTAAAGGAACACCAATGGTTACTGTTTTAAATGCATAGCTATCCAATTGGTTCAAGTCAGCAAACCGCCACATCCACTTAAAACCTTTTTTTCGCTTCAATAATTTGTACTGAATTAAATACATAATGGATAATAAAAATGATAGTGTAAAAAATCCATAGGAAGTAATGGCAATCGTTATATGTGCAATAACTATTTCATGAACAAATTGGACGGCATGCTCCTGCCAATTTTTTTGCGCGTCCGTCAACAAAAAAAGCAATAGAATGAAGAAACTAAATACATTTGTGAAAAAAACAATAAAATGAACAGGAAATAGTTTATTCGCTAGTAATGATATCGTCACAAGAATCCACGAATAAAAAAATAGACTATCATTTAAGGTTACAACCGGAAAACTTTTTTCAATGATTATTACGTAGAATAAAAAAAAGGTTTGAATGATCCAAACCAAACTAAGCAACCAGAAGGCTATTCGATTTACCCTCCGGTTGTCTTGAACAAAATCAATAAAGTATCCGAACAGGCTTAACCCATAAATGATTAATATAAATTCATAAAGCCATTTTAATTCTACCATATGAGTATTCCTTTCATTATATGGTCGGCATCTTATTTAAAAGTGGGAAGGATACTTGTTTATTTTTCATTGCTTTATTTGTTTCATTTTTTTTTGCCTGCTTATCAAGCTCTGCTTGTACTTCTGCTTCGATACCGAATATGTCAATAAACAATTGAAGTGATTCCTTGGATCGGTCACCTACCGCCATTTCTTTTGCTTGTGTAATTGGCTCTTTTAGCAACTGATTGACGATACTTTTCGTATGTTTGTTAATGATCTTTTTCTCTCTTTCTGTGAGATCAGGCATTTTTCTTTCAATACTTTTCACTGTTTCCATTTGTATGGAAAGTGCTTTCTGCCGTAAAGCCGAAATAATCGGTACAACACCTAATGTCTTTAACCATTCTTTAAATGCAACAATTTCACTTTCAAACATCAGCTCAATTTGCTCTGCTGCTTCTTTTCTTGCTTCTAAATTTTCATCAACAATATGTTGCAGATCATCGATATCATACAAGAAAGTATTTTCTAATTCACTTACAGAAGGGTCAATGTCGCGCGGAACTGCAATGTCTACTAAAAATAAAGGGTTCCCCTTGCGCTCTTTTTGCACTGCTTCCATCAATTCTTTTGATAGGATGACAGATGTGGAACCGGTAGAAGTAATCAGAATATCAGCTTCTTGTAATACGATAGGTAACCTGTCGATTGTTTCAGCGCGTGCTGCAAACTTTTTAGCCAACGCATCTGCTTTTTCTTTTGTACGATTTACCACTGTAATGTCGTTCGCTCCGGAACCTTGTAAATTTTTAACAGCAAGTTCCCCCATTTTTCCCGCTCCTAGTATAACAACACGTTTTTTCTTTAAGTCGCCAAAAATTTTCTTTGCTAGCTCAACAGCTGCATAACTAACAGATACTGCTTGTTTACCAATTGCCGTATCTTTCTGTACACGCTTACCAAACGTAATAGCCTGTTTAAATAATTCATTCAACACAGTACCAGTTGTCCCCATTTTTTGCGCAGTTAAAAACGCCTGCTTCACTTGACCCAAGATTTGCGTTTCCCCTAATACCATAGAATCCAATCCTGTAATTACACGAAATAAATGCTCCATCGCTCCGTCATTTTCAGCAATTTGCAAAAATGAAGAAAAACTAGCTTTCTCCTCGTCGAACCAATCAGCTAAAAACTGCTTGATATAGTATCGCCCTGTATGCAACTGATCTACTACTGCAAAAATTTCTGTACGATTACAAGTGGAAACAATAACATTTTCTAAAATACTTTTTTGCCCATTCAAAGCGACCATGGCCTCGTGAACATGATCTTCCGAAAAGGCAAGCTTTTCCCTAATTTCTACAGGGGCTGTTTTATAATTAAAACCCACCTTTAAAATATGCACAACCATCTACCCCCAAATAAAATGAAACTTCCATAGCTGTTACAAAAATAGGTATTATCCGTATAGTTTGGACTAATTTTTTAATCAAGCATAACAGGATAAATGACCAATTAATAATAAATATAAAATAACATCATTTCTAAATACTATTATAACATGTATATTCCGTTACAATTTAATAAAATGTGAACATAATCTGAAACATTATGGTAGCATATAACGTATAAGCCATAGTGCATAACACGTCTGTACTTTATCACAACAAAAGTAAAGAAGCAAGCATTCGAACTACATATCAGAGGTGATTACTTGAAAAAACAAAACACGCTTACCGCGTATCTTCTTATCGGTATAGGTTTGTTTTTTTTACTTAAACAATTAAATATCCCTATCTTGAACAACTTTTATTCATGGCAAACAATAATCATTATAATTGGACTTGTTTTGTTAATCCATAGTTATATTACAAAAAATTACCAGAATTTGTTTAGCGGTACTATTTTGTTAGGATTAGGCATTCATTTTTACGGTCTAGCTTACTATTCTTTTTGGATTGATCATTGGGCTATGTATGTACTTATTGTAGGCGTCGCATTTATAGTTCGTTTTTTACAAACGAAAGAAGGTTTGATACCAGGAATATTGTTGACAGCTTTTTCTTTGGTCATGATGTTTTCAGTACAACTTCCTAGCTGGTTTAATTGGATCTATACAATTGTAGATGTAATGGAACGTTTTTGGCCTGTTTTGTTAATTATTTTTGGCTTGTTTTTATTAACGAAACGGAAATAAACATAGATAAATGATGAAATGGAAGGGCGCTCGTATAAAAAGAGCCCCCTTTACATCATTTATGAAAAATCACACCTCCATATATTGGCGGATCATGGACCATGCTTCTTCTTTTCCTTCACCCGTTTCAGCAGAAAAAGGTAATACCAGATCTCCTGCCTCCACTTGAAAAGCTTTTTCCGTTCGTTTTACATGCTGTGATCGTTTGTTTTTAGACACTTTATCCAATTTAGTCGCTATGATTAAAACCGGAAGTTCATAATACTTTAAAAAATCATACATCTGTAAATCATCAACAGTGGGCTCATGTCGGATATCTGTAATTAAAAGCACCGCTTTTAGCGAATGGCGCTTTTCAAAGTACTCTTCCATCATTTTGCCCCATTTTTGCCTTTCTTTTTTTGACACTTTTGCATAACCATAACCAGGGACATCAACAAAATAAAAGGCGTTGTTGATAAGATAAAAATTTAGCGTTTGTGTTTTTCCTGGTTTTGATGACGTTCGTGCTAAATTCTTGCGGTTAATTAACGTATTAATAAACGAAGACTTTCCCACATTCGATCGTCCTGCTAAAGCTATTTCTGGTAACTGATCATTTGGATATTGTTTTTCACTGACAGCACTTATTACAATTTCAGCTTTTGTTACTTTCATTTTGCTCCCCCACTAACGCATGTTGTAATACTTGATCCAGATGACGAACCGTGACGAATGTGATATCTTTTCTTACACTTCCAGGAATAGATTCAATATCTTTTTTATTGTCTTCTGGAATAATAACGGTAGAAATACCAGCACGATGTGCGCTTAGCGTTTTTTCCTTTAGACCACCAATCGGAAGTACACGACCTCTTAAGGTTATTTCTCCAGTCATTGCTACCTCTTTCTTTACGGGACGACCTGTCAATGAAGAAACTAAAGCAGTAGCCATCGTTATTCCTGCGGAGGGCCCGTCCTTTGGAGTGGCTCCCTCAGGCACATGAATATGAATATCACAATTCTCATGAAAAGATGGATCTATATTCAGTTCAGTTGCTCGAGAACGAATATAGCTGAAAGCAGCTTGCGCTGACTCTTGCATGACATCACCGAGTTTCCCTGTAAGGGTCAATTTCCCCTTTCCAGGGTAGTGGGAAACCTCGATAGATAATGTATCGCCTCCAACCGCTGTGTATGCTAGCCCAGTGGCAGTACCTACCTGGTTCTCTTTTTCTACTAAACCATAACGGTATAATGGTTTTCCAAGCATTTCCTCTAAACTTTTTTCAGTTACTATGACACGTTTCTTCTTTTTAGAAACAACAAGCTTAGCTGCTTTTCGGCATAAGGAAGCTAATTGCCTGTCAAGATTACGAACGCCTGCTTCTCTTGTATACATTCGAATTAATTTTCGAAGAGCCTCATCTCGTAATTGCAATTGTCCTTTTGTTAAACCATTTTCTTTCAATTGTTTAGGCAGTAAATGGCGCCTTGCAATATGCTGCTTTTCAATTTCTGTATATCCAGCAATAGAAATAATTTCCATTCGATCGAGCAAAGGTGCTGGGATGTTGTTTATGTAATTTGCAGTAGCGATGAACAGCACATTGGATAAATCGTACGTTTCTTCAATAAAATGATCACTAAATTGCGCGTTTTGTTCTGGATCAAGAACTTCTAATAAAGCGGAAGATGGGTCTCCGCGAAAGTCATGAGCCATTTTATCAATTTCATCTAATAAAAATACCGGGTTGTTCGTCTTTGCTTTTTTCATTCCTTGAATAATTCTTCCTGGCATAGCCCCAATATAAGTACGCCTGTGGCCTCGAATTTCGGCTTCATCACGGATCCCCCCTAAGGAAATACGGATGAAATTTCGATTTACAGCATGAGCGATCGACTTCGCTAAAGATGTTTTCCCCACTCCAGGTGGACCCGCCAAGCATAAAATAGGTCCTTTAATAGATGAAGTGAGTTTTTGTACAGCTAAATATTCTAAAATTCGCTCTTTTACCTTCTCCAGACCGTAATGTTCCCTATTTAAAATATTTTCTGCCAAGTCCACATCAATCCGATCTTCCGTCTTCTCATTCCAAGGTAACGCTAACAACCATTCTATGTAATTTCTAATTACTGAACTTTCCGCAGAGCTTTGAGGGATTTTTTCATAACGGTCTAATTCTTTAAGCGCTGCTGTTTGAATTCGCTCAGGCATGGTGGAAGCATGAATTTTTTCCCGCAATTCATCTACCTCACCTATTTTCCCGTCTTTTTCTCCCAACTCTTTTTGAATTGCCTTTAATTGTTCACGTAAATAATATTCTTTTTGTGTTTTCTCCATGGATGTTTTGACACGTTGACCGATCTTCTTTTCCAGGTCAAGCACCTTTTGTTCGTTGGATATGTATTGAATTAACATCTTTAGCCGTGCTTTAATTTCTTGCGTTTCCAATAGTGCTTGCTTTTCCTTTATTTTTAAAGACAAATGAGAGGTAATTATATCTGCTAATCGCCCAGGTTCATCTATATCAGCAACCGTCTCAAATGTTTCATGTGTGATTTTTTGCGAAAGTGTCGTATACTTCTCAAATTGGGTCAATAGTGAACGCATAAGCGCTTCTTGTTCATGCTGATCCGTTTCTATATCGGATAACTTTTGTACTTCTACAATAAATTCGTGCTCTTGTTCAACGTATCTTAATACTTCTGCTCGGTATACACCTTCAACTAAAACTCGCATCGTTCCATTCGGCAGTTTAATCATTTGCTTAACCATAGAAACCGTCCCAATAGAGTAGATGTCCTTTGGTTCCGGTTCTTTTAAACGGATTTTCTTTTGTGCTGCTAAAAATATGTATTCATTATCCATCATCGCTTTTTCAATAGCTGATATAGATTTTTCTCTTCCTACATCCAGATGTAAAACCATAGACGGGAAAACAAGCAATCCTCTTAATGGTAGGAGGGGAATTTGTTTTTTATCATTTGTCATCATATGTACCTCCATATATAGGTAGTGATGTATTTATACATTCTTAAATTCTATAGAAAAGTGGGTGGTTTGTAAATATTTTATAAAAATCATTTCCAATACATAGATGTTCTTTCCCGTACCGATTCTTAAAGTGTAAGGATATGATTTGGTTTGAAAACCTTGGAATAGCCGGGGGACGAACTTAAGTGCTGTTTTTTTTCACAATTGGAAAAGGAAGGTCTGATGGCGGTTATATGTTTAAAAAATCTTTACCTACGCAAGCTGTAGTTTTTTCTAAGGCTATAGATCCACAATATGATACATTTCCTATAGTATAAAAAAAGAGACTGACTAGTTGTATAATAAACGTCCAAAAAAGTCAGCCTCTTTTACATATTGCTAATTTCATCTCTAGCAAGGAAGTTTGTCAAGATGCATAAGTTTATTCGTATCACTACTTTTACTTACCAACAACCAAAATCATAAAATCCTAGGTTTTGGTGCGCTTTAAGCACTTTCTTTAGGATGTTTTTTAGCTCCTTCTGTTACTGTCCCATCTCGGTATACGAGTTTTGGAACACCCTCTTCTTCTACAGTTTTTTTCGTAATAATACATTTTTCAATATCATCTCTAGACGGAAGTTCAAACATGACATCAAGTGTTATACCCTCAATAATGGAGCGTAACCCCCTAGCTCCCGTCTTACGTTCAATTGCCTTAGTAGCAATTTCTCTTAAGGCTTCCTCTTCAAATTCTAATTCAATATTATCCAACTCAAATAATTTTTCATATTGTTTCACTAAAGCGTTTTTTGGCTTCGTTAAAATTTCAACGAGCGCCTCTTCATCTAATGGCGTTAAACTACCTATAACTGGAATTCTACCAATAAACTCTGGAATAAGTCCATAACGTAATAAGTCTTCTGGTAAAACCTTTTCTAACAGCTCACCCATGTCTAAATCTTGCTGCTTTTCATTGGCTCCAAACCCAATTACTTTTTTACCAAGACGGCGTTTAATAACCTGATCAATTCCATCGAATGCCCCACCAACGATAAACAAAATATTCGTTGTATCAATTTGAATAAATTCCTGATGAGGGTGCTTTCTCCCACCTTGAGGAGGAACGCTAGCTACTGTTCCTTCTAATATTTTAAGTAAAGCCTGCTGCACTCCTTCTCCAGAGACATCTCGTGTAATAGAAGGATTTTCTGACTTACGAGCTACTTTGTCTATTTCATCAATGTAAATAATGCCTTTTTCTGCTTTTTCTACATCATAATCGGCTGCTTGAATGAGTTTCAGTAATATATTCTCTACATCCTCGCCAACATAGCCTGCTTCAGTAAGTGAAGTTGCATCAGCCATTGCGAAAGGTACATTAATTATTCGCGCCAAAGTTTGCGCTAACAATGTTTTCCCGCTACCAGTTGGACCAATCATAGCTATGTTACTTTTCGCTAGCTCTACATCGTCAGAAGAAGCTTTCGGTGTATTGATCCGCTTATAATGGTTATATACAGCAACAGATAAATTCTTTTTTGCCTTATCTTGACCAATAACATAATCGTCCAATATATCACATATTTCACGTGGCTTGGGTATTTCTTTTAATTCTGTTTCTTCTTCCGTGCCAAGTTCTTCTTCCACTATTTCCGTACACAATTCAATACATTCATCACATATATAAACGCCCGGTCCAGCCACTAATTTCCGAACTTGATCTTGGCCTTTACCACAGAACGAACATTTTAATTGTCCTTTTTCTTCATTGAATTTAAACACTTATTCTTCACCCCTAAAAGTTAAATCTCTTTCCTTGCAAATGGCTCTTTAGGTTTCAACTTATAGCCATCATATCAGATCAAAATTAAAATACAAAATGATATACTTTTTTTTAATGCTATTTTCATCATAATTACTAACACCGTCACATTTGGTTCGATACACTACTTGTTAGCATTCCCATCATTCACGCTTTTCATAATATTGTTTTCAGGTTAACTTCCTTTTAAGAAAGCTTTATATTTAAGTATATTATGTAACATTCTTTGTATTACTTTATAAGAGAATAATTAGAAAGTCGAATGAAAAGGACGGTGTAACTACAAAGTTTTTTCATGCTACTTCTATTGGATTTATGATCTTATATCTAGAAACACATTTCTTTCGCTCATCCCTGATCTAAGGTGCTGCAAGGCTTTCACTTCAAGCATTGGAAGTTATGAGCTTACCAAGTCCTAAATCCCCTCTTTCGTTTTCATATCCTTGAGCTACTAACCCCTCACGGATTGAAGTTTCACTTTATATGGAAAAAACAAGGTGTGATAGAATCACACCTTGTTTTGCATCATTCCCTGTTTTCTAAATAACTATACGTAAATAAGTTATACAGCTTTACTTTGTTCTACAAGGAAGTCAATTGCTTTACGCTTTTTCAAATCACTCTTTAATGCTTCTGCATTACCACCAAGCATTTGTCTAATCTGTTCTTTTTCAGCACCGTACATTTCTGCCATTTTATCAAGTTCTGCTTCAACATCTTCATCCGTTGCTTCCAATTCCTCTGTTTCAGCAATAGCGTCTAACGTAAGATTTGTTTTCACACGCTTCTTAGCATCTTCACGCATTTGCTCTTTTAAAGCATCCTTATCTTGTCCAGAGAATTGGGAGTACATCTCTAGCGTCATTCCTTGCATTTGCAGGCGCTGTTCAAATTCTTGTACCATTTGGTCTAGTTCTGATTCTACCATTGCATCAGGAATAGCAATTTCACTATTTTCGCTAGCTTTTTCAATCAATGTCTCCCGCTTTTTGTTATCAGCTTCTTCTGTTCTTTTCTCTATAAGTTGTTCTTTTTTCTTAGCTTTTAACTCTTCAAGCGTATCAACTTCATCGTCCAAATCTTTGGCAAACTCATCGTCAAGTTCTGGCAACTCTTTATATTTGACTTCATGAATCATCACTTTAAAGGTAGCTTCTTTTCCTGCAAGCTCCTCTGCATGGTAATCTTCAGGGAAAGTTACCGCAACTTCCACTTCTTCTCCAGGTTTTTTACCAATAAGCTGCTCTTCAAATCCAGGAATAAATTGACCAGAGCCGATTTCTAAAGAATGGTTTTCAGCTTTTCCACCATCAAATGCTTCTCCATCAACGAAACCTTCAAAATCGATAACAACTGTATCACCATTTTCTACTTCACCATCTTCTTTAACAACTAATTCAGCATGGTGCTCACGTTGGTGCTCCAAGTCATGCATAACATCTTCATCAGTTACCTCTACTTCTTCATCTTCTACTTCGAGGCCTTTATATTCACCAAGTTTAACCTCTGGCTTTACAGTTACCTTAGCAGTGAATACTAAAGGTTCGCCTTTATCAATGGATTCTATATCAATATCTGGTTGATCTACTGGTTCAATTTCAGCTTCAGCTACGGCTTGCATATATGCACTAGGCAGTACAATGTCAACAGCGTCTTGATAAAGTGCTTCTACACCAAAACGCTTTTCAAATAAACCACGTGGAATTTTACCTTTACGAAAACCTGGAATTTGTACATCCTTTTTGACCTTATTAAATGCTTGGTCTAATGCTTTGTCAAACTCTTCGGCACTTACTTCAAATGTAAGTACACCTTCATTTCCTTCTTGCTTTTCCCATTTTACTGACATATAATTCCCTCCAAAATCTATTGTGTCCTTCATTTTTCAAACATTCATTTATTGTTTAAAAGACCGAGATTTACAACCATTACATTATAACATAATTGCTTTCCCTTTCAAGCATTTCGATATATTTCTAGTTATCCTCAATGATACTAGAATACAAGGCTTCGCAACGCTCAATATCTTCTATGTAATCATTCACATCTAATTGCTTTCCTGACTCACTCAAATTTATGTTTAAATAATTTGCACCAATTGCTTTTAAGGCTAGCGCGATATGTTCCGCTTCCTCTTTAACAGGGAGCATCGGGTATTTGACATACATGTAATGATATAACAATTTCACTAACAAATCATATAAAGTTGGGTTTTTTTGTTCAAGCTCATTTATGATCGAATTGATTCGTTTCACTGAAGCATGCTTCCCAATTGCTTCTATCTCTAAAGGGTGTACTTGTATGCTTCTTCCCCATTTTTTTATATCGACTAGCTGATTATAATCTATTTCTTGTAACCACATTAATATAGCTGTTTTTACAACAGGGTGTATGTCTTCTTTTACTAATAAGTGTAACATTTTACGATTTGGTTCGCTTTTAATTACACGTAATTTCTCTATAATTAACCATTGTTTTTGATAATCACGTGTAGTAATAGCGTCGTCCCATTCTTCCATAAACACAGATTGATGTTCTACTAACATGTCTGCTTTTAATTTACGACTCATTTCGTATAACTGATGAAATTGTTCTTTTAACACTTGTGGTACTTGATGGAATTTAAACTCTTCTTCCACCTGCTCCATTAACATCTCATATTGATTTGTTTGAAACAAAATGGTTAAATAAATATGTAAGTAATGGTAATAGTGTTTATCCTGTCGGTGTAACACATCTTCACAAATATCCTGAGCTTCCTTATGCCGATCTAATTCAATTAAACAGATTAGTTTTCCGCTTACAATCTCAAAACTATTGACTTGATAGCTTAATAATTCATTGAGCTTTTCTAATGCCTCTGCAAATCTTTTTTCTTTTAAGGCAAGTAAGCTCTCCTCCTCTAAAACGGTTCTCCATTTCGGGAACAATATAATATTTTCTCGTTGCCCCATTCTCTCCCCCCTTCCTGCTGCTAATTTTGTTCAAAAAGGAGGTTCAAATCCTTACCATAGTAGTGTACTAATTTGGTTTATTAACCAGCTTCTTGAACTTTTACTTTAACTATAACATACTAAACATTCTTTCCCTGAGCAATGAATTTTGAAACCTTT
Organism: Virgibacillus sp.; assembly: GCF_013393565.1. NCBI lineage: Bacteria > Bacillati > Bacillota > Bacilli > Caryophanales > Bacillaceae > Virgibacillus > Virgibacillus sp. Next base: position 14,012 of record NZ_JABXHF010000032.1, on the reverse strand, counting down.
TTCCTACCATTTCTTTATAATTTATTATAAAAATAACTTTATTTATTACTATATACGTAGAGGTGAAAATCATGCAAGAACCATTACATCGGATTTACCAAATTATCAAACTTGGAGAAAATTTAAAAACAGAGTTACGTCACAGTTGGCTATCCAACGGAAGAAGAGAAAGCGTAGCAGAGCATACATGGAGAATGTCACTGATGGCCATATTATTACAACCTTATTTAAACAAGAAAGTAGACATGGAAAAATTATTAAAAATGATTATCATTCACGATCTAGTAGAAGCTGAAGCAAAAGATATTCCTGTTTTTGAAATCATGGACAATGAAGAAGCGAAGAAGCAAAAACAAATGAATGAATTAAAAGCAATAACAAATATAAAAAATACTTTACCAGAGGAAGTCGGCGGAAGTCTATACAATTTATGGATGGAATTTGAAGCCAAACAAACATATGAAGCAAAAGTCGCAAACGCCTTGGATAAACTCGAGGTGCAAATTCAACATAATGAAGCCGATATTAGTACTTGGAAGCCGATAGAATATGAATTATGTTTACAACTTGGCGAGCATACCGATTTTAGTGCTATTTTAAATCAATTAAAAAATATAGTTGAACAGGAAGCGAAAGAAAAAATCGATCAATCTGAACAGCAAACAGTGACTGATTGAGCCCGTACTATAAATACCAAGGTAATATGCTACCCTATGTATCCCTTTTTTCGAACAAGTTTACATGGTGGTTACATACTTAATAAAACCTACGAACAACCTAACTTACTAGGTTTGAATGCAGAAATAGAAGATAGAAGAGCTAGAAGGCATGGAAGGACCTTTGTAGGGACTAAAAAATTCGTAAAATGGCTACTAACTATTCGAATGCAACATATAAAATAAGTAGCGTGCTAGAGATATAATGCAAAACATGGAACTTACGACAGAACGATTAACTGATAATTGCTCAAGCAGTTCAAAGTCAAGAAAGTGCAACAGAAGGATATCCTCAAATGACGGAGGGGTGGAATGAAATGACGAATAAATGAAAAAGCCACATTGAGATTTTAACAAATGAAGTAAATGGTTAACACTTTTAAAAAACAATCACCTGTGCAAACTAAAAACGGGCAAGTCGAAACCGAGTACTACATGGCTAATTCCCTTTTTTCTAAATGCATCCGCCAACGGAAAAGCGTTTGGAAGTCAACCTATGAAGTATAATTTTCCAAACGCAGGCGAATTAAAAATTACGAAGCGATAAAGACACACGATTAAGAAAATGCTTTTTTCCGAATATAATAACTTTAAAAGAATATATAAAAACCATTGACTTTTTCACAATAAATTTATATAATGAATCTTGTCGTTAAAAACATCAATAATAATTAATAACTCTATTTGCGGGTGTAGTTTAATGGTAAAACCTCAGCCTTCCAAGCTGATGACGAGGGTTCGATTCCCTTCACCCGCTCCATACATATCTTGTCCCAGTAGCTCAGCTGGATAGAGCAACAGCCTTCTAAGCTGTGGGTCGCAGGTTCGAATCCTGCCTGGGACGTACCTAAAAACCCTCACAAACATAATGTTTATAAGGGTTTTTTGTTTTTTTTATAGGTAATTCAAGTTTTTCTAATGTACTTGACCTATCACATGTAGTGTAAAAAGACTCGCCACAACACGTGGTGAGTCTTTTTACACTTTACAACTATAATGTTGCTACATAACACAATGCTTCTAATTCAGGTCCGCCAACCGAATAAAAACGCACGGTTATCTCTTCTTTAACTTGCCATTCCATGATTGCATAGGTCTTTTCTTTGCGGACACGTGGCAAGCGTATACTACCAGGATTAATTAGCAGTTGGTTTCCTTTTTGTTCCACGCCAGCAATATGTGTATGACCAAAACAAATCACTTGTGCTCCAAGTTCTTCTGCACGATAAGCCACATGTAATAAATTACTCTTTACTTGATGCAGATGACCATGAACAATGAGAAATTTCACTCCACTAACTTGGATTGTTTGTTCCTCAGGATAGCGCGTATCAACATCACAATTTCCCATTACAGAATAAAATCCAGCCATTTCCTTGTCGTCCATACCTAATTCCGAATCTCCACAGTGAATCATAGCATCTACACGGTGTCGTTGTTTAATCATTTCCAGCTCTTTCGTTAACCCGTGACTATCACTCACAATCAGCACTTTTGTCATAAGAACCATCCTATCTATCTAAAAGTATATCTTGTTTGTTTAAACTGACTTCTAGTTCTTTCAAAGCATTTCGTCTGTGGCTAATGGCATTTTTTTCTTCTTGGGATAACTGAGCCATTGTTTGTTGAAAGCCTTTTGGAATAAAAATAGGATCATACCCAAAACCGTTCTTTCCAATTGGTGAATGAGCAATTCTACCGTGACAATATCCAGTATAATATGTAGTAGCTGAACCAGGTATAGCAACTGCAAGTACACAGATAAAATGTGCTGTTCTTTTCACTTCTGGTACGTTATGTAATTCTGTGAGCACCTTATCGATATTGGCCTGATCACTTTTATCCTCTCCAGCATATCGCGCGGAGTACACCCCAGGTTTCCCATCTAATGCATCAATCATTAAGCCAGAATCATCAGCGATGACAGGGAGCGATAACACAGAAGCAATTTGTTCTACTTTTAATGCTGCGTTTTCTTTAAATGTTGACCCTGTTTCTTCAACATCTGGTATACCGTCTAATTCATTCAAGGATATAGCTTCAAGTTCATACGCAGCAAATAGTTCTTTAAACTCTTTCGCTTTCCCTTTATTTTTTGTAGCAATAATTATTTTTTTCATTTTGTTATTCTTCTCCTTGCGCACTTGCAGGCTTAACAATCTTTTCAGCAATGGAACCTAATGCTTCCCGCTGTTTTTCAAATAGTGTTAACAACCCTTCCTCAGCAAGCTGGAGCATCGTTTGCAATTGTTTACTTGAAAAAGTAGCTTCTTCCCCTGTACCTTGTATTTCAACAAACTCACCTGAGCCTGTCATTACGATATTCATATCAACATGCGCACTGGAATCTTCTTGATAATTTAAATCTAGAATTTCGTTTCCATCTGGTAATACGCCAACCGAAGTTGCTGCCAAGAAATCTGTAACTGGCATTTTAGAAATAACTTTATTTTCCACTAACTTATTAAATGCTAATGCTACAGCAACAAACGCACCAGTAATCGAAGCTGTCCTCGTTCCTCCGTCAGCTTGAATGACATCGCAATCTACCCAAACCGTTCGTTCACCTATGTTATCTAAATCGACGACCGATCGAAGGGATCGTCCAATTAACCGTTGAATTTCCATCGTTCTTCCACTTACTTTACCTTTAGAAGATTCACGTATATTTCTTTGCTCAGTCGCCCGAGGAAGCATTGCATATTCCGCTGTAATCCACCCCTTTCCTTGCCCACGCATAAATGGAGGAACTCTGTCTTCAATACTTGCATTACATATTACTTTTGTATTTCCTATCTGAATCAGCACAGAGCCTTCCGGGTGCTGAAGAAAATCCGTAATAATTGTGATAGGTCGTAAACTACTTTCATTACGCTGATCGTTTCTCATGTAAAACTCCTCCTTATTTCAACACTAGCTTAACATATTTTCAATCAAAAGGACTATTTAAATACATGGCAATTTCAATTACTAATCCTATCTCCCTTGTTATAAGAAATGCAATAACCATTTGTTACCAAGTCTTATACGAAAGACTTTACGGCACATGAGACTTTTTTAGCACATAAAAATGAGAAAAACTTAACTTATCGCCTAGTTTTTATGGCGGGAGCTGTCGTTTTCCTAATCCTTGTATAAACAATCCAGTTTATTACGTGGCAAACAGTCGATGTCTGCTTTATTCACTATAAGATTATCTGAGGATGTGTTGATATTAACTGCTAAGAAATTAATAATTAAAGAAACTTTGGGTTGCTGTTACTTTTAATTTTTAGCCTTTTGCATAGGCTTAGCTTCCTATCCACTTTTTTATTTATCATCAATTTTTACGTTCTTTCAAACTATAAACCAAAAAACCTTCCTATAGCACAAATAAAAAGAGGCTAGCAGGCAGCCTCTTCCTCTACAGTTCTTCTGCTTGTGTAAATTGCTGTATAGTAACAGGTTCCGTATATGCTTTCCCTTCTTCATTTACTAACTGTTCTATATTATCTATACTAACTTGCACGGATTCAATCCCTTTTACTTCGGTCATTGTACGAACAATACTTTCCATGACTTGATCAGATATGACTGCCTTATCTTCATCTTTTAAAATTTCCTGATTAAATTGCAAATGCAATGTTCCACCCTTTATCGAAGGAGGTGTTGTTAGAGTCGTTTTCGGATTAAACACTTGCATCACATTTTGCTCCACTCCTGGCCCATCTATTAATGCATTTACAATGGTCATCAACTCGTCATCCTCTTTATCTTGATCTACATATTGGGTGACAGGAATATAATAAGCATTATCATTATGTTCGGCAGGGTAAAACATCGTTACGGTTTTACTATCCACTAGATCACTCGCACCGGTATCACTAATATTTATACCATCGGCGCGTGAAAAGCCATTTCCTATCGGCGTGCCATCAACAGGCATTTCCGTTATTGCGTTACCTTCCATCTGCAACTGCACCTGTTTCACATTCTCAAATTGCGTTAAAGAATACGTAATAGCTTCTAGTATTTTTCGTTCATTTTCGGCTTCATAATTAGCAAACTCTTTTGATAGATTAACAATTATTTTACCGTCTTCTTGAAGATTAACCCCTAAAACTTCTGTGCCTGCAGGTATGACTCCCTGAAATCCATTTGGCAATACTTGAGATACCGGACCATCTTTTACTAAATATTCCATTACTTGCTTGGCAACAGTATGCGATTCTGTCGTTGGCATTTCTATCGTTTGTGAAGCTACCATGCCATTAGCATCTAATAAATATAAGTCACGCGCAACGGTACTCGCTTGCGTCTCATCATCCGTTTCTCCTTCACCATCTTGCGTTTCCCCTTGATTATCAACGGGTTCTGCATTTTGCGGTGGATCCATTTCTTCATTTAAAGACTGTTCTCCTTGAAAACATCCACTTAAAATGATGGAAAGTATCATTACCCCCGCGATAAGCATGACGCGCTTTTGCATTTTTTCCCCTCCTACCATAGTTTGTACTAAGATATATACGAGCATAGGAAGCGAAATAGACCAAGCTATATAAAAAAATGCAAGATTCTTATTTAGAATCTTGCATTTGATGTAAAGCAGCTTTTTCTATGGTTATCATTTGTAAATTTTGTTCTTTAAAAATTCGCTTAGAGATTTGCATGAACATATTTAAATCACCAGTCGTATAAAATTGATGGATGGGAGTTATTCCATTATGATTTAACAAATGTTGCATTTCTAATATAGTACTCGTTTCTCTGGCTGTTTCTTCACTAGAAGATATTAATGTTACATCTTCCCCCACTACTGATTGGATAGTGGATTTAAGGAGAGGATAATGGGTACATCCTAAAATAAGTGTATCCATTTGTGTTTGCTCCACCATCGGTCGCAATGCTTCTTCAACAACTTGTATTGCTTTTGAGCCTTCCATAATTCCTTGCTCTACCATGGGGACAAACATAGGACAAGCCTTTGCACAGATGTCCAATTCACCTTTAATATTTTTAAGTGCATTCGTATAAGCATTACTTCTGATGGTTCCGTCGGTTCCGATGACGCCAATACTATTATTTTTTGTAAATTTAATCGCCGCTCTAGCACCTGGTTGAATAACTCCTATAACAGGTATGGCTAAATGTTTCTTTAAAGAATCTAATGTAAAAGCTGTCGCAGTATTGCACGCAACAACTAACATTTTAATATCTCTAGCTAACAAAAAGTTAACCATTTCCCATGTGAATTGCTGCACTTCTTCTTTTGATCTTGGTCCGTAAGGACAGCGCGCTGTATCGCCAACATAAATTAATTTTTCTTTAGGGAGCTGTCGCATTAATTCATAAGCTACTGTCAACCCGCCAACTCCTGAGTCAATAACGCCTATCGCTTGTTTCACTATATCGCCTCATCTTAAACTTTATTTCTGTTCTTTTTCTTTCATTTGCTCATGCAAATATGCAAGCAATTCATGCAATTGATCGATTTGATCATCTGAAAATTCCTCCAAAACTTGACCTAAATATTCTTGCCGTTTTTCTACAACCTCATGAATAATCGTTTTTCCTTTCTCCAATACATGGATACGTACTACTCTTCGATCTTTAGCATCACGAACTCTTTCAACAAGCCCATTCTTTTCCATCCTATCCACTAAATCAGTAGTAGTACTAAAGGCTAGACTAATACGATTTGATAGTTCCCCAATTGTTAAGTCTCCTTCTTCCAAAAGCCATTGTAAAGCAATAAACTGTGGAGAGGTGATTGGATAATTGTGCAGGATTTTTCGACCATTTTTCTTAATGATTCCAGATATATAACGCATTCGCTTCTCAATCCGGTTAATGGTTTCTTCCGTTTCATACGATTTCAACGACCGTTACCTCCTACTCCCCTATGTATCATATTTATTTTACATAATGAAACGCCTTTACGTAAAGCAATCGTCTTTAACAAGTATAATTTTGTTATCCTATATGTACATCCATTATTTTGCTTCAAATAAAGAAATATGTTTTGTTTCTCGTTGTAACTGCATAAAACTATCATTAAAAATTGTTAAAAGAAACATGAGCTAAAATTTTATTTTTGTTAAGACAACCTTAAAGACACACCCCAGTTACGAAAAATCAACACCGACATCCATTGACGATTTACTTTATATATAGAACTTTTTTCATTATACAATTAAAATAGAAAGCTTGCATCCAGTATTTCTTTTACAATCTAGAAGACATTGCAGAGTTAGTGAAGCTTTGCTATCTAATATCTTTGCGTTTCCCCTCTAGTTATATAAGTTGTATAAAATAAAATCCCGGCCTCCCCATAAAAAAGGAAGGCGGGATTGGTTAGAAAATCTAATTTTGTTTTTCCCACAGGTTCCCTACCATTATTCACGAATTTCTAATTGCAAGTCTGACTTCATACTTGCTAGTACCGGAGACTTCTGTAAAGCTATATTAGCAATTTCTTTTATTTGTTTTTTAGATGCAGACGTTTTTGCATGAAGATGGATGGTTGGATTGATAATGCCACCTTCTCCTTCTTCCAAACCTAAAAATACTGCTGCATTTAAATCCGCATCTACGATAACCTCAACGGAATCAAGATGGATTCCTTGTTGGCTTGCTAACACTTCAAATGTAATTGCAAAACAACTACCTGCAGTCCCAATAAGCATCTCCACTGGGTTTGCCCCTTCATCAGACCCACCTAATGGTTGTGGCTCATCCATTATAATAGGTGCAAAATCACGAATTTGCACCACATTTTTTACTCCTGTTTTCCAAGTTACCTTTGCCTGCCAAGATTTTATCTTTTGGGAATGATCTTCTTTCATTGCCTGTATCGTTTTTTCTACTGTTGCAAAATTCATACCATTCATGTATATTACCTCCATTAGATGTTTGATTCTAGCCTTATCATACACCTAGATGTATTACTTGAATGTAAGCTTCCTTACAATGTAGCACCTTTTTTAATCCAAAGTTGTTGGCGCTCATTTTTTAAAATACCATTATTCATCCATTTATTGAGTATAAAAGTTACCGTTTCCCTCGACGACGCTATCATTCCAGCCATATCCTTATGAGTTAAATACTTCGGTAGTGGGTGCCAACCGTTATGATTCCATTTCTCATCTTTCCATTTATGAAGAGAACGCCATAACCTCTCTTCTACTTTGTCATAAGCAACCTGCTCTAAAATGCCTACAACCTCACGTAATTGATTAGAGAAGTGTTTTAACAAAGCGAAGGATACAGATGGGGTATGGATCACAGCATCGATGATTTCTTGCTTTTTCACTTTAACCACTGTAACTTTGGTTAAAGCAATAGCAAAAGGATCGCGATCCATATTTGCAAACACACTGGCAATATCAATAAAGTCTCCCATTGTTAGTATCCCTAGCACGCATTCCTTACCGTCCTCATGTAATTGGAAAATGCGTACATCACCTTCAATAATTAAATAGATTTCATTTTTCTGTTTATACGGCGATGATATTTGTTCCCCTTTTTCAAAGATAAATTGTTTTCTTGATTTCCATCTATCTCTTAATTCACGGTCGAATAAGTGAATTACTTTAGTTGATAATAAAGGATGTTTTTCGATCATTTTTCACTTCTCCTTCTCTGTCAAAAATTAAATATGGGTTTTTAAACCAATTTTAGAGTTTAAAAAATGAAAGCAACTGTAAAATGAACTTCCATTCAGTGGCGATTTTGTGTCATCCTCACCCTTATACTTTCTAAGTAATCATCAATGGGCATCTTACAACAGTTACCGCCAATTCATTATGACAAAAGCCCTATGGTGCAAGTAAAAAAACCTGTCATATGGCTCATTTACATACGACAGGTTTATTCATCATACTTGTTTTCTTCACCGCATGAATTGCATAATTAAAATAGCAATTGCTGTAATTAAAAGCCCGAGATTTCCTGGACAAATAGAAAAGAGTGATTTTTTATTCTGCTTTTCATAAGGAACGGAACAACTATTGCATGTCCATTTTTGTTTGCATAATTTTTTTAACATATTTAGCTTTTTAAGGCTTCTTGAACTTTATCTGGATCAAAGCCAATGATCCACTTTCCGTTAATTTTCGTTTGCGGTACACCCATTTGTCCAGTTGTTTCCACTAAACGTTGCCCTGCCTCACGATCTGTTTGTACATTTATCGTCTTATAAGGAACATTGTTTTCCTTTAAATAATTTGTCATCATTGTACAAAATGGACATGTTGACGTAACATATACTTCTGCTGTAGCCTTCATTATAAAATTCTCCTTTCATTCATTTTATTTACCTTCATTTTATACCCCCATACGTATACAGTCAATAAAGTTGCTTCGGGGGGTGTTTTTCTAAATTATATTTGTTCCAAAAAATTTACTTTCGCGTCATTTTCATTTAACAAATAATCTGTAAACTAATCTATGGAAGGTGGGGAAATCATTATAACGTTACATCCATAAAACTATACTAATGGTTCAAGTTCAACGTGGGTAAGTTATGACTTTTAATAATTGGTCTACCTTGAGTAGTCTGCACACTAACTTAAAGGGGAAATGATGATGACAGATAAGCAATTTAAAGACGATAATAACATGAATAAAAGAATGGATCGCCGAACTTTTTTAACACAATCTTCCAAAGTTACCGGGACAGTTGTGGGATTAACGTTATTAGGATCATTTAGTACCATTCCTGTTAACGCTGTATCAAAATCACCTGTGAAACACGCAAAAAAAAGAAAAGCTGATTTGGTTTTCCCAGTCATTAGCGATGTCCATATCAAATATAATGATGAAGCTAATGTGAAAAAATTTACAACTACTTTAAATCAACTGAACCAAGTAGTTCCTCAACAGGATGCGTTAGTCGCGGTTGGCGACCTTACAGAGTATGGTTCCGAAACGGAATATGATATATTCATGGAGATTTATGAAAAAAATAAGAATCCAGATGCAACCCCGATTTTTGCAATTGGAAATCACGATTATTGGAATGGTTTATCCCCCATAGATTCCCAAAAACGTTTTTGTCAAAAAACCGGGATGAAATCTCATTACTATCATCAAATAATTAAAGGCTATCATTTCATTGTCCTTGGAACTGAAGACGGAAAGACAGAAGGAACATTTTCCACTAACCAAATAAAATGGCTAGAAAACAAATTACAGATTGCAAGTAATGATGACTGGAAAAAACCTATATTTGTTTTCCACCATCAACCTATTAAAGAAACTGTCTATGGAAGTGAATGGGGGTGTTCTGAAAATAGGGACCTTTTTTACAATACATTAAAGAAATTCCCTCAAGTCATTACATTTTCTGGTCATACTCATTACCCGCTAGACGATCCGAAAATTATCCATCAAAAAGATTTTACAACTATCGGAACTTCTACAGGTGCTTATGCATGGCTGGAAGGTGGAAGAATACAAGGAGCAGTTCCTGATGGTGCGAACATGCTAAACCAAGCTCTTATTGTTGAAGTGTACAATAATAAATTGATCATTAAACGCCGTGACATCCATAATAATGATTGGACTGGCGAAGATTTTGAAATTAATTACCCGATAAACAAACGAAATTTCAAGTACCGGAAAACCGTGACAAAAAGCCACCTTACTTTACTAAGGATGCAATGGTTTCTATCTTACATGAAGCAACCACAGCTTCTAGTTTAACCATATTGCTAACACAAGCTGAAGATGACCTTTTAGTACATGATTACGAACTAAAATTAAAAAATATACAAACTGGAAAAATTGAAAAAGAATACCTAGCTTTTTCAGAATTTTATAAAGACCCAATGCCAAATCCTCTTCGTTTAAGTATTGATCGCTTACAAGCAAATACTACTTATGACATAGAAATTCACGCTTTAGATGCATTTGGTAATAAAAGCAAAAATGCTTTAAAACTAATTGGAAGAACACAAAATAATTAACTGTCTTTTTCTCACTAAAAATTTGCAGGTCAATAATGTTAGAATAACTATGTCTTCCACCGCAATATTTCTAAATTTCAAATAGATGAAAGAAGGAGTACTCATATGTTACAAAGTATTGGTATCTCTGGATACTTATACCAAGTATTGATTAATTGTATTCAGACCATCCAAATTACCTGAATTAGGTAACGCTGTTGGTGTAACATTAAAAGAATTTAAAAAGTCAACAATGGAATTCGTTTCTGAAGATGAAGCAAAAGTAGAGAAAAATAATTAACTTGCCATTTGGCACGTTGTCTTAACCCCTTTCACTCTTCATGACAGGGGGTTTTTTAATCCCTTATTTTTTTCATTTCTCAAAGATTTTTATCACGAACCGATTGATTAAATTAACTAAATATTACCATTTAAGTTACATTTCCAATTCTCATTGACTAGTTTGGGAAAGCTTACTATAATCAATACCATTGTATTGTTAAATATCTTCAGTCAACCTTGTCAATTCAGACACAATTTGCAATTCGGGAGGTTATTATATGAAAGCTATTATAAAAGATATTCTCCTTATTACTATTGGTTCATTTCTCATCGCAGCATCTGTTGAATTTTTTGTTATTCCTAATAAACTTGGCGATGGTAGTACTATTGGAATGTCTTTAATTTTATATTATTTATTTGAAGTTCCTGCTAGTATTAGTTCTTTAATCATAAATCTAATTTTCATCGCAATTGCCTATAAGTTTTTAATGAAAAAGACCATCGTTTATACCGTCGTAGGTGCGTTTATGACATCTGTAGGATTAAGTGTTATGAATCTCATACCTTTTGCAGTTGACGACATGATTTTAGGAGTAATTTTCGGAGCACTATTAATGGGAGCAGGCTTGGCACTAATTTTCATTGCTGATGCATCAAACGGAGGCACAACACTACTTGCATATTTATTGAATTATACGAAGGGGTATAATTTTTCCAAAAGCCTCTTTTATATGGATAGTTTGATCATTGTAGGCTCCATTGTAGCGATTGGAGTGTATCATACATTATATAGTTTTATTTTTGTCTATTTATGTACAAAAATAGCTAACCAGTTTATTGAAGGTTTTCATAACAAAAAAGCAATGACAATCATGTCGGAACAATATGAGGAAATCTCAAAGCGTATTACGCACAAATTCGGCAACGCCGCTACCATCTTTTATGGATATGGTTACTATGTTAATGAAGATAAGCGAATCATCTATATTGTAATCAAAAAAAATGAATTGTTAAAAATAAAAAAAGAAGTGCAATTATTAGATCCTCAATCTTTTATTGTCATTCATGAAGTAAAAGAGGTTGTTGGCGGGAAATTTGGTTTTGTTTAAAAGCCTTGGCTTATACTGTAGTTAGTGTAAAATAACAGAACTACAATTATTTACTTGAGTAGAGAATTTTTTTACAAAATAGATGGCAACTAGCACCATCACCCATGACGATATGCTATAGATATAAAAACAAACACTTGCTTTTCTTTCGTGAAACGAAAATAGCAAGTGTTTGCCCTTACGTGGATAAAATGTTGTAGCGTAAAAACAAGCTCTTTTACTCTTTATCTAACCAATCCATACATCGATCTGCTAACGCTTGAATTTCATTTATTAATAAGCTAGAATGGTAGCCATCACAAACTGCATGATGAACTTGTACAGATAAAGGAATAAAAACAGATTCTGCTTCTTTAAAATACTTTCCCCATGTAATTATAGGCAATAAAAAATTGCCTTCGTTATTAATATTTAAATTAAATCCTGTAAAACTCGTCCATGGAATAATAGATATTGGATGAATATTCGTAGGTGGATTTCCCTTTGCTTGCAAACGAGGATGATCACCATAGTCTACACTATCTTGCATAAAACGGTTGTAAAACTCCACGAATATATTAGAAAAGTTCGTCCAAACATTAGAGAATAGTTCTTCTTCCTTATGAAAAATACTATAACTTGGATGAAGTACCTCCCAATAACCAAGTTCTCCTTTATCATTATAAGACATTCTAAATTCAGAATGTTGATTTACAACTTTTGAGCCCATATAAATTAAGGCTGGGTAAAGCTTCATTTTTCTTTCTCTCGTCTGCTTTAGCAATTCTGTAATATTTATATTCGCAGTCATACTAAAAGTACAACGCAATTGAGAAAAATGGTTAAAATATGCTTCTCTTTTCCATTCCTTTCGATTAACTATATGAAACATTAACTTACCTCCAGTATAGATGCACCTATTTAAAATGATATTACTTCATTATATATTTAAGATCACTTTCATCCACAATTGCTATTTTCGCAAAGACTAGGCATTTCATGCATTCTTTTTCATTTACTTGTAAATAAAATGTATGTAGCATTGTATAAAACACCGTTACGATAAGCCTAAAATTTATGCTTTCTTATAGTACAAGATATATAACAAGAAAAACCCTTGTATACTTTGCAGTACCAAGGGGAAAAGTCTTTTCGTACAGTGGAATATTCCAAGCATTGAACTTCATTCCCTTAACAACTTGTAGTTGCCTGAGGAAAAATTAGTTTATCGCTACATTTTTATTTCAAAACCGCAGTTTTGCTATAGGAACTCCTCCTATTTTAATGTACTATAAAACAAAGCCAGTTCCACTTTCGATTCTTAGAACCTTATATTATGAGAAATGAAACTGATTTATTCATTCTCATTTAACACCTTGATACCTCTAATTATATTTAAAATGAAGTAGTAAATATTGATGATGACAGCTAACATACCAACAGCTATTAATACACCACCATTCACAGTATCACTCAAATTGCTAAAGCCTAACGTTATAGTAACAATAATTAATCCTACAACAGTTATAAACGGTACTAAGTGCATCCCTAAAGCACTTTTCGCATGTTTTTTAACGTTCGTTTCAGCTACAAAATAGACAATAATTGGAAATAGGAACGGCGCGAAAAATACACTGAAGTAACAGAGGGACGATAAAATATTATTTGGATGCAAGTTTTTCACCTACTTTATCTTGTTGGTTGTAATTATTTTACCACATAAATTGTTAATGTATTCTTACGGTTTCGAAAGCATAAGCTTACTTTTTTGTAAGGAAACAGAAAACAAAAAGGGGCTGTTGCACAATCAGGTAATTGATTGTGTGACAGCTTTTTTGTGTATACACAAAAAAACAGACCACAAAGGGCCTGTTCTCATGTATTATTGATTTATGACAAATAAAAGAATAATACAAGCCCAGTATACGCAAACTGCAGCAAATTATCAATTATATTTACCGATGGATGTAGAAGAAATGATTCCTATGGATGATTCGGTC